>NZ_PJAY01000044.1:0-41514 GCF_002836635.1 Stenotrophomonas sp. Bg11-02 | reverse complement strand
GAGATGTGTATCAGCGACCGGCCCAGCAGGTGCGCTACGGCCGCACGCTCGTCTTCCAGCTCGGCCAGGGTCTTGTCGATGTACTTCTGGCTGAACTCGTCGATCGGCAGGTCCTTGACCAGGGTGTACTCGCCATTTTCGGTGGTGACCGGGAAGCCGAAGATCACGCCTTCCGGAATGCCGTAGGAACCGTCGGACGGCACGCCCATGGTCAGCCACTTGCCGTTGCTGCCCAGCACCCAGTCACGGACGTGGTCGATGGCGGCGTTGGCAGCCGACGCGGCCGAGGACGAACCGCGGGCTTCGATGATCGCCGCCCCGCGCTTGCCCACGGTCGGGATGAAGGTGCCGGCGTTCCAGTCCTGGTCGTTGATGGCCTCGGCGATGGACGCGCCATCCGCGGTGGCGAAGCGGTAATCCGGGTACATGGTCGGGCTGTGGTTGCCCCACACGACCAGCTTTTCCATGCCGGCGACCGGCTTGCCCAGCTTGGTCGACAGCTGGCTCAGCGCGCGGTTGTGGTCCAGGCGCAGCATGGCGGTGAAGTTGCGCGGGTTCAGGTCCGGCGCCGACTTCATCGCGATGTAGGCATTGGTGTTGGCCGGATTGCCGACCACCAGCACCTTGACGTCACGCTTGGCGACCTTGTTCAGCGCCGCGCCCTGGGCGGTGAAGATCTCTGCGTTGGCCTGCAGCAGATCGGCGCGCTCCATGCCCGGGCCGCGCGGACGGGCGCCGACCAGCAGGGCCACGTCGACGTCCTTGAAGGCCACTTCGGCGTTGTCGGTCCCGACGATGCCGGCCAGCAGCGGGAAGGCGCAGTCTTCCAGTTCCATGATCACGCCCTTCAGCGCGGCCTGGGCCTTTTCCATCGGCAGCTCAAGCAGCTGCAGGATGACCGGCTGGTCCTTGCCGAGCATCTCGCCGGAGGCGATGCGGAACAGCAGGGCATAGCCGATCTGGCCGGCAGCGCCGGTCACGGCAACACGAACGGGTGCTTTCATGGGGATTTCCTCTGCTAAGAAGCTAAGTAGCGATGTGGGAGACGGCCGCGCGGGCGGAGACAGGCCTGGCAGGGCGGCCGGAACATGAAAACGGCCCCCTTCACAGGGGGCCGTCGGGAAGGAATCAGGCGCTGGGAATGAGCTTGTTCCATTCCGCCACGCGCTCGGCCTGGGCGGCCAGCACGGCGTCGGTGTCGCCTTCCAGGGTGATCGAATGGATCACGTCGCCCTGCTTGACCGAATCGACGATGGCCTGGCCTTCCAGGACCTGGCCGAACACGGTGTGCTTGCCGTCCAGCCAGTCGGTCTTGATGTGGGTGATGAAGAACTGGCTGCCATTGGTGTTCGGGCCGGCGTTGGCCATCGACAGCGAACCCACCTGGTGCTTCACACCATTCTTTTCGTCTTCGAACTTGTAGCCCGGGCCGCCGGTGCCCTGGCCCTTGGGGCAGCCGCCCTGGATCATGAAGTCCGGGATCACGCGGTGGAACACCAGGCCGTCGTAGAACTTGTGCTGGACGAGGTTCACGAAGTTGGCCACGGTCAGCGGTGCCTTGTCGGCGAACAGCTCGACCTTGATCGGGCCCTGGGTGGTGTCGAAAGTGGCGATCAGGGACATGCGGATCCTCAGGAATTCGGGTTGGAAAGGTCTAGCTCCCTAGTTTACACCCGTGATGTTCAGGGCGCGGGTACGACGATCGTTGAAGGTTCTGCAGCGGTTCTGCCTTGTGTGGCGGGGTGGGAGGGGGCGGTGCGGGGCACGCCGTGAATACATCCTTGTAGGCTCGTCGCCGCATCCATGCGGCTCTAACGGCCCCGCACCGCCCCCTCCCACCCCGCCAGACAGATGGCCGCTGCTGTGGGGGAAGGAAGAGCAAGGGCAAGGGCGGTCGACCGCGGCGGGCTGCTGCCGCCGGGCACGGGGACTCCCAGGCGGGGTCGGGGCAGGCCACACAGGACTCTGTGAGGCAGGAGCCGAACTGAAGCCCCCATGGAGGGGTTCACGGCGTGTCCTGTGTGGCCTGCCCCGACCCCGGCCCACCGTGGAAACGAAGGCGCTGCGCTTCCACCTGAATGGGCATCTGCCCGCGCCTGAAACAAGGTTTTCGCGAAACGGCCAGATCGCGGTATGATGATGGACTTCTTTTTCCAAATCCGGCGCCGACTGGCCCCCTTTCGCATGTCCATCGAAAATCTTCGCAACATCGCCATCGTCGCGCACGTCGACCATGGTAAGACCACCCTGGTCGATCAGCTGCTGAAGCAGTCCGGCACCCTGTCCGAGCGCACCGTCCTCGCCGAGCGCGTGATGGACAGCAACGATCAGGAAAAGGAACGCGGCATCACCATCCTGGCCAAGAACACGGCCATCACCTGGGAAGACAAGAAGACCGGTATCAAGAACCGGATCAACATCGTCGATACCCCCGGACACGCCGACTTCGGCGGCGAAGTGGAGCGCGTGCTGTCGATGGTCGACACCGTGCTGATCCTCGTCGACGCGATGGACGGCCCGATGCCGCAGACCCGCTTCGTGACCCAGAAAGCCTTCGCGATGGGCTTCAAGCCGATCGTGGTGGTCAACAAGGTCGACCGTCCGGGCTCGCGTCCGGACTGGGTGATCGACCAGGTCTTCGACCTGTTCGACAAGCTCGGCGCCACCAATGAGCAGCTTGATTTCCCGATCGTCTACGCTTCGGCCCTGAACGGCTATGCCGGCCTGGAAGACAGCGTGCGCGACGGCGACATGACCCCGCTGTACGAAGCCATCATGCAGCACGCGCCGAAGCCGGAAGTGGATCCGGACGGCCCGTTCCAGATGCGCATCAGCCAGCTGGACTACAACAACTTCGTGGGCGTGATCGGCATCGGCCGCATCCAGCGCGGCACCCTGAAGAAGAACATGCAGGTCGCGGTGATCGACCGTGAAGGCAAGAAGCGCAACGGCAAGGTCGCCCAGGTGCTGGGCTTCCTGGGCCTGGAGCGCATCGAGCAGGACACCGCCGAAGCCGGCGACATCGTCGCCATCTCCGGCATCGCCGAGCTGACCATCTCCGACACCCTGTGCCATCCGGATACCCCGGAAGCGCTGCCGGCGCTGACCGTCGATGAACCGACGATCTCGATGACCTTCCAGGTCAACAATTCGCCGTTCGCCGGCAACAAGGACCTGTCCGGTGGCAAGTTCCTGACCAGCCGCCAGATCAAGGACCGCCTGGACCGCGAGCAGGTCCACAACGTGGCCCTGAAGGTGGAACAGCTGGAAGACGCCGACAAGTTCCTGGTCTCCGGCCGTGGCGAGCTGCACCTGTCGGTGCTGATCGAGAACATGCGTCGCGAAGGCTACGAGCTGGCCGTGTCGCGCCCGGAAGTGATCATCAAGCAGATCGACGGCCAGGCCATGGAGCCGATCGAACAGCTGGTGGTGGACATCGAAGAACAGCACCAGGGCGGCGTCATGGAAAAGCTGGGCACCCGCAAGGGCCAGCTGAAGAACATGGAGCCGGACGGCAAGGGCCGCGTGCGCCTGGAATACCAGATTCCGGCGCGTGGCCTGATCGGCTTCCAGAACGAGTTCAAGACCCTGACCCAGGGCTCGGGCCTGCTGTTCCACGTCTTCGACCATTACGGTCCGAAGGAACAGGGCAGCATCGCCAAGCGCCAGAACGGCGTGATGATCGCCAATGCGCCGGGCGCCACCCCCGCCTACTCGCTGGGACCGCTGCAGGAACGCGGCAAGCTGTTCGCTGCCGAAGGCGACAACGTGTACGAAGGCCAGCTGATCGGTATCCATTCCAAGGACAACGACCTGACCGTCAACGCGATCAAGACCAAGCCGCTGACCAACATGCGCGCTTCCGGCAAGGACGATGCGATCCAGCTGACCCCGGCGATCAAGTACTCGCTGGAGCAGGCCCTGGACTTCATCGAAGACGACGAACTGGTCGAGATCACGCCGAAGGAAATCCGCCTGCGCAAGAAGGGGCTGACCGAAAGCGATCGCAAGAAGGCCTCGCGCGGCGGCTGAGCCGACCCGTGAGCCAGACCGCTTACAACCCGGATCCGAAACGGCATCCGGGGCTGCATGTCATCGCCTTGCTCGAAACGGGCAAGGCGGTGCTTGCACTGCTGGCGGCGACCGGGCTGGAACTGCTCGGTCCGCAGCCACTACGCGATGGAATCAGTGCCCTGATCCGGCGTTTCAGCCTGGACCCGGATCACGGCGCCCTGCCCTCGCTGCTCAACATGATCAGTCCCGATGCCGTGCACCTGGCGGCGGCGGCGATGCTCGCCTACGCGGTGCTGCACCTGGTGGAAGCCTGGGGCCTGTGGCGCGCCAAGGCCTGGGCGTCGTGGCTGGGCTGCGTGTCAGCCGGCATCTACCTGCCCTTCGATGTGTACGCCATTGCCCGCCATCCCGGCTGGGCCTCCTGGACCGTGCTGGTGATCAACCTGCTGGTGGTCTACGTGCTCGCACGCGACATCCTCAAGCGCAAACCCTGACGACCCCGCGATACACTGGGCCGGTGACCAGGCCGCCCCTCATGCGCATCGTCCCGAAGCTGCCCCCCTGTTTCCGCCTGTCCACCGTGCTCGCCGCGGTGCTGTTGGCGTGCCCGGGCGGCCTGTCTGCGGCGCCACCACGAGCGCCCACGGCGCATCCCGCTGCGGCAGCCGCGGCACCTTTCGCCTATGCCGAAGCCGAAGTCGCCGACCTGCAGGCACGCATGCTGGCCGGGGAACTGACCAGCCGCACCCTCACCCGTGCCTATCTGGAGCGGATCGCCGCGCTGGACCGTGCGGGGCCGCGCCTGCGCGCGGTCATCGAGCTCAACCCGGATGCGCTGAAGGATGCCGCCCAACGCGACCAGGAGCGCCGCAGCGGCCGCCTGCGCGGCCCCCTGCATGGCATCCCGGTGCTGCTCAAGGACAACATCAACGCCGCGCCCATGAGCACCACGGCCGGTTCGCTGGCATTGGCCGGTTTCCGGCCGGACGATGCCTTCCTGGTGCGGCGCCTGCGCGAAGCCGGCGCGGTGATCCTCGGCAAAGCCAACCTGAGTGAATGGGCCAACTATCGCGGCGAGGACTCCACTTCCGGGTGGAGCGCACGCGGCGGCCAGACCCGCAACCCGTATCGACCCGGCTACAGCCCCTGCGGCTCCAGCAGTGGCAGCGCGGTGGCGGTGTCCGCTAACCTGGCCGCGGTCTCGATCGGGACCGAAACCGATGGCAGCATCGTCTGCCCGGCCGCCGTCAACGGGGTGGTCGGCCTGAAGCCCACCGTGGGCCTGGTCAGCCGGGATGGCATCATCCCGATCTCCTTCAGCCAGGATACGCCCGGCCCGATCACCCGCACGGTGGCCGACGCCGCCGCAGTGCTGACTGCCATCGCCGGACGCGATGACGCCGATCCGGCCACGGCGACGATGCCGGGACGAGCGGTATACGACTACACCGCGCGGCTGAACCCCGATGGCCTGCGCGGCGCGCGGATCGGCGTGCTGGACAGCCCACTGACCCAGCGCCCCGGCATCGACACGCTGATGCAGCACGCCCTGGACGAACTGCGCCGGGCCGGTGCAACCGTGGTGAGGGTGCCGGCGCTGGAGGAAAGCCAGTGGGCCGACGCCGAGCAGACCGTGCTGCGTTTTGAGTTCAAGGCCGGCCTGGAACGCTACCTGCGGCGCTGGAAGGCGCCGCTGCGCACACTGCCGCAGATCATCGCCTTCAATACCGAACACGCCGCCCAGGAACTGCCGCTGTTCGGCCAGGAACTGCTGGAAGCATCAGCACAGGCCGGCACGCTGGGCGATGCAGGCTATATCCAGGCGCGCAGCCAAGCGCGCCGGATGGCCGGTGAGCAGGGCATCGATGCCTTGCTGCGCGCGCACCAGCTGGACGCGCTGGTAGCGCCGACCACCGGTATCGCATGGCCCATCACCCGCAGCGGCGGCGATGCCTTTCCCGGCGGCAGTTACAGTGCCGCCGCCGTTGCCGGCTACCCCAGCCTGAGCGTGCCGATGGGCCATGTGGATGGCCTGCCGGTGGGGCTGCTGTTCATGGGCACCGCCTGGACCGAACCGCGCCTGATCGAGCTGGGGTACGCCTACGAACAGCGGACCATGGCGCGCCGCCCGCCGCCGTTATAGCCGCTGCAGGTCGGCTGGATCGTCGACATGCCGCCGAGCATGGCTCGGCGCTACCGGGCTGACGCCGCCGCGCATGGCGCGGCTAACCCACTGCGGGCTCGCCATCTTCCGCACCGGGAGAACGGACATCCGCTTCGGGCGCCGCCGCCACGCGGTGACGCGGCATGTCGGCCCCCTCTTCCATCTGCGCGCGCAGCCGCGGCAGCGCCTGCGGATGCTCACGCGCCAGGAAATCCAGCATGCGTTCACGTACCAGGCAGCGCAGGTCGAAGGCGTCGCCGGAGTTGCGCGCACTGACCAGCAGGCGTACCTGCAGGGTGTGTTCGGTGGTCTCGGTGACCTGGGTGACGCAGACCCGTCCATCCCATAGCGGGGCGTCCTTGCAGATGCGCTCAAGCTCTGCCCGTATCGCGGGAATCGGCGCGCGGTAGTCCAACCACAGGAAGGCGGTTCCCAGCAGATCGGCGCTGCGCCGGGTCCAGTTCTGGAACGGGTTTTCGATGAACCAGGTCAGCGGCACCACCATCCGTCGTTCGTCCCAGATGCGGACCACGACGTAACTGCTGCCGATCTCCTCGATGCGCCCCCACTCCCCTTCCACGATCACCACGTCGTCCAGCCGGATCGGCTGGGTCACCGCGATCTGCATGCCGGCGATCAGGTTGCCGAACACCGGCTTGGCGGCAATACCGGCGACCAGGCCGATCAGGCCTGCCGAAGCCAGCAGCGCCGAGCCGATCTTGGCCACCATCTCGAACTGCAGCAGCACCAGCGAGGCACCGAGGATGATGATGCCGCCCATCAGCACGCGGCTGAGGACGCGGGTCTGGGTCTGGATGCGACGGGCTTCGAGGTTGTCGGCAACTTCGATGGGATGGTTGCGCAGGATGGCTTTTTCACCTGCAGCGACCGCGCGTACCAGCAGCCAGATGAAGCAGGCGGTCAAGCCGATGTGTGCGACGCGCTGTGCCTGTTCCAGCCAGCCACCGCGCAGGGGCGTGGCCTCCAGCGCCGGAACCATCAGGAACAGCGGGAAGGCCAGCGCCAGCGGCGGACCCAGCATCCGGCCGATACGTGCGCGCCGCCGGTCCCTGCCGGCCAGGCGACGATACAGCGCCAGGATGACCCACGCCCCCAGCGCACCGACTGCCAGTGCAATGCCAAGCGGTACCACGTAAGCCTGCACCTGTTGCCACTGCATCACCCTTGCACCTCCACGACCACGCGAAAGGATCAGCGTGTCGCAAAGGCCATGATCGCGGTGTCAGCCGTTCGTAAACAGCGGGTCAGCGTCAGCGGTCAGGGTCAGCCTGCCTGCTTGCGCACGATCGCCATGGCGATTTCCAGCGACTGCTCGTAGTTCAGTCGCGGATCCACGCTGGATCGATACGCTCGTTCCAGGTCGCGCTCGGTGAGCTCGCGTGCGCCGCCGGTGCACTCGGTCACATCCTCGCCGGTCATCTCCAGGTGCACGCCACCCAGTCGCGTGCCCGCTGCGGCATGCAGGTCGAAGGACAGCTCCACCTCACCGCGGATATTGTCGAAGCGACGCGTCTTGTAGCCGTTGCCGGTGCTTTCGGTGTTGCCATGCATCGCATCGCAGACCCACAGCACGCGACGCCCGTCGCGCTTCACCGCATCCAGCAGCGGTGGCAGCTTGTCGGCGATCTGCGCCGCGCCCATGCGGTGGATGAAGCTCAGGCGGCCCGGCTCGTCGTCCGGGTTCAGCACGTCGATCAGGCGCAGCAACTGGTCCGGCTGCACCGACGGCCCGACCTTGATCGCGATCGGGTTGCGCACGCCACGCAGGTATTCCACGTGAGCGCCGTCCAGCGCCGCGGTGCGCATGCCGATCCACGGGTAGTGCGTGCTCAGGTTCAGCCAGCCCTGCTGGCGCGGCACCTGGCGGGTCAGGCCCTGCTCGTAGGGCAGCAGCAGCGCCTCATGCGAGGTGTAGAAGTCGACGCGCTTGAGGTTGTGCACGCGCGACCCGGAAATGGTTTCCATGAAGCCGATCGAGTCTTCGATCGAGGTCACCATCTTCTGGTACTCCACGGCCAGCGGCGAATGCCGCACCCACTCCAGGTTCCAGTATTCCGGGTGATGCAGGTCGGCGAAGCCGCCGTCGATGAGCGCGCGCACGAAGTTCATCGTCATCGCCGAATGGGCATGCGCCTGCAGCATCCGCTTCGGATCAGGCAGGCGTGCCGCTTCGGTGAAGGCCGGCGCGTTGACCACATCGCCGCGGTAGCTCGGCAAGGTCACCCCGTCGCGCGTTTCGGTATCGGCAGAACGCGGCTTGGCGTACTGGCCGGCGAAGCGCCCCACGCGGATCACCGGCTTGCGCAGGCCGTGCACCAGCACCAGGCTCATCTGCAGCAGCACCTTCAGCCGGTTGGAGATCATGCCCGACTCGCAGTCGCTGAAGTTCTCCGCGCAGTCACCGCCCTGCAGCAGGAAACGGCGCCCCTCCTGGGCGTCGGCCAGCTGCTGTTTCAGTGCGACGATCTCCCACGAGGTCACCAGCGGCGGCAGCCGCTTCAGCTCATGCAGTGCGGCATCCAGCGCCACTGGATCCGGGTAGGTGGGCATCTGCAGTGCGGTCTTGCCGCGCCAGCTGTCCGGTGACCAGTCGACGGTGGGCAGGGAATCAACGGACGACATGGCGAACTCCAGAACGTTCAGGGTAGCGCCGAGCCATGCTCGGCGGAACAACTACAGCAGGCACGATCAGCGCGTGCGGCGAAACGATACCAGCAACGCCCAGGCCGCCAGCAGAGCGAACCACGCCAGCGACCACATCGGCATCGTCAGGCCCAGGAAGGTCCAGTCGATGTTGCCGCAGTTGCCGGTGCCGGTAAGCACCGTGCGGAACACTTCGAAGGGCCCCATGGTTTCGCTGAGGAAGGCCAGCGGCGGGCCGCAGGTGGCGCCGAACTCCGGCGGGATCATCTGCACGTACACGTGCCGTGCCGCGATGCCGATCCCCACGCCGGCCGCGATGAAGGCCAGTACCCCATAGGTGACCCGGCCGGGGCGGTTGGACGGCCCGTGCAGCGCACCGATCAGGAACAGCAGGCCCAGCGCGGCGAAGGCGATGCGCTGGAAAATACACAGCGGGCACGGCTCCAGCCCCATCTGCAACTGCAGGAAGATGGCGTAGCCGAGCAGACCCGCACAGATCAGGAAACCCAGCAGGAACTGGGCGCGGAACGGCCAACGGAACGGATTCATAGGGCGACTCTAGCCAGACAGGTGCCAAGGGTAACCGACCGGCGCCGCCGTTCGAACCGCCGCGCGCCGCGCCGGTCGGAATATCGCCGCCTGCCAACGCAAAAGCCCGGCGCGAGGCCGGGCTTCTGACGGTAAATCAGGAAACGATCCGATTACTCGGCCACTTCCTCGGCAACGGCAGCCGGACGGTCGACCAGCTCGACGTAGGCCATCGGCGCATTGTCGCCGGCGCGGAAACCGCACTTCAGCAGACGCAGGTAGCCACCCGGACGCGACGCGTAACGCGGGCCGAGGATGGTGAACAGGTTGCCGACGGCTTCGTTGTCACGCAGGCGGGCGAAGGCCAGACGACGGTTGGCGACGGAGTCGACCTTGGCCAGGGTGATCAGCGGCTCGGCGACGCGGCGCAGTTCCTTGGCCTTCGGCAGGGTGGTCTTGATCAGCTCGTGCTTGAACAGCGAGGCAGCCATGTTCTTGAACATCGCTTCGCGGTGGGCGCTGGTGCGGCTGAACTTACGGCCGGATTTCTGGTGACGCATGGTGGTGATTCCTTTGCAAGATTGAGGCTTTGGGGATCGTTGTCGCCGTCATGGCGCTGAATTCGGACTGCGGATGGTCCTGGCCGCCCGTCCTGGTCGGCCTGTCCGCGGACGTTTCGTCCGTCGGTTTGTGCGAAGGCCCCACCGTCGCCGGTGGAGCCTTTCGCGGTACTGCAGAAGCAGGTATCAGCCCAGCATGCCGTGGCTGGCGACACCGGCCGGCGGCCAGTTCTCCAGCTTCATGCCGAGTGACAGGCCACGCTGGGCCAGCACTTCCTTGATTTCGGTGAGCGACTTCTTGCCCAGGTTCGGGGTCTTCAGCAGCTCCACTTCGGTCTTCTGGATCAGATCGCCGATGTAATAGATGCTTTCCGCCTTCAGGCAGTTGGCCGAACGCACGGTCAGCTCCAGGTCGTCGATCGGGCGCAGCAGCACCGGATCCACGCCGTTGTTGGCCGGCTTGGCTGCACCGCGGTCGCGGTGGGTGAAGTCACCGAACACCGACAGCTGGTCGCTGAGGATGTCGGCGGCGGTGCGCACGGCTTCTTCGGCGTCGATGGTGCCGTTGGTCTCGATATCGATGACCAGCTTGTCCAGGTCGGTACGCTGTTCGACACGTGCCGCTTCCACGGCATAGGCGACACGGCGGACCGGCGAGAACGAGGCATCCAGGACCAGGCGGCCGATGGCACGCGTTTCTTCGTCCGGACGACGACGCGCGGCAGCCGGCTGGTAGCCGAAACCACGTTCGATCTTCAGACGCATGTTGACTGCCGTATCCTTGGTCAGGTTGCAGATCACGTGGTCGCCGTTGAGGACCTCCACGTTGTGATCGACCTTGATGTCGGCAGCGGTAACGACGCCCGGACCCTGCTTGGACAGGGACAGGGTGGCGCTGTCGCCGGTATGCATACGGATGGCCACGTCCTTCAGGTTGAGCAGGACTTCAAGCACGTCCTCCTGCAGACCTTCGACCGTGGTGTACTCATGCAACACGCCGTCGATTTCGACTTCCGTGATCGCGAAGCCCGGGATGGACGACAGCAGGACGCGACGCAGGGCGTTGCCCAGCGTGTGCCCATAACCACGCTCCAAGGGTTCGATAACGACCTTGGCGCGTGTGTCGGTAAGGCGTTCGATCTGCGGGCCACGAGGACGCAGAACCTGGTTGGCGGTAACCGTCATGTTGCGGGTTCTCCTAGTGAACCCCCGGCCGTCGCCGGGGGCTCTCCAATGTGAATTACTTCGAATACAGCTCGACGATCAGCGCTTCATTGATGTCTGCAGGCAGGTCCGAACGATCCGGAACCGCCTTGAAGACGCCGGCGAACTTGCCGGAATCCACTTCAATCCACGACGGACGCATGTCGTGCGTGGCCGAAACGGTCAGGGCTTCCTGAACGCGCAGCTGCTTGGCAGCCTTTTCGGACAGTGCAACCGCGTCGCCGGCCTTGATCTGGTACGAAGCCAGGTTGACCGACTTGCCGTTGACGGTGACACCGCGGTGCGAGACCAGCTGACGCGCAGCCGGACGGGTCACAGCGAAGCCCATGCGATAGACGACGTTGTCCAGACGGGTTTCCAGCAGCTGCAGCAGGTTCTCGCCGGTGTTGCCCTTCTTGGTCGAGGCCTTCTTGTAGTAGTTGCGGAACTGACGCTCCAGCAGGCCGTAGATACGCTTGACCTTCTGCTTTTCACGCAGCTGGGTGGCGTAGTCGGACAGCTTGCCCTTGCGGGCAGTGGCGCCGTGCTGGCCGGGCTTCTGCTCCAGCTTGCACTTGGAGTCCAGCGCACGCGCCGGGCTCTTAAGGGAAAGGTCGGCGCCTTCGCGGCGGGCGAGCTTACAGGTAGGACCGATATAACGAGCCATTTCTTATCGCTCCCTTAGACGCGACGCTTCTTCGGCGGACGGCACCCGTTGTGCGGGATTGGCGTCACGTCGATGATGTTGGTGATCTTGTAACCGACGTTGTTCAGCGAACGAACGGCGGACTCACGACCCGGACCCGGGCCCTTGATGCGGACTTCCAGCGACTTCACGCCGTAGTCGAGCGCAGCACGGCCGGCCTTTTCGGCGGCAACCTGGGCAGCGAACGGAGTCGACTTGCGCGAACCGCGGAAGCCGGCGCCACCGGAGGTCGCCCACGACAGGGCATTACCCTGGCGGTCGGTGATGGTCACGATGGTGTTGTTGAAAGAAGCGTGGACGTGGGCGACGCCATCAGTGATGACGCGCTTGATCTTCTTCTTGGTCTTAGCAGCGGGCTTAGCCATTTATGTGTCCCTTACTTCCTGATCGCCTTGCGCGGACCCTTGCGGGTGCGGGCGTTGGTACGGGTACGCTGGCCACGCAGCGGGAGACCGCGACGATGACGCAGACCGCGGTAGCAGCCCAGGTCCATCAGGCGCTTGATCGCGATGCCGATTTCACGGCGCAGATCACCTTCAACGATGTACTTGCCGACTTCCGAACGCAGACGCTCGATTTCCGGCTCCGACAGATCGCGGATCTTGGTGGTCGAAGCAACGCCTGCGACTTCGCAGACCTTCTTCGAACGGGTACGGCCGATGCCGTAAATGCTTTGCAACCCGACCCAGACATGCTTCTGGGCTGGCAGGTTGACGCCTGCAATACGCGCCATGACGCGGTTCTCCAGCTGAGTGATGGCCGACAGCGCACCATGAAGGCGCGCAAATCCGGCAGGATGGATCAAAAATGTTAACCAACAAACGAACAGGTTCCGGTTTACTGGAAAGTCCGTGAAACCACGAAGGCTTCATGAACCTTGGCCCGGGGAGTGTGCCCAGGCTCCGGCGCCGGATCAGGTTGGTCGCGGCGGCAATCCCGGGGGACTGCTGCCGTGGCCGCCCGCGCTACTCCTGCGCAGGACCACCAGATCTCACCCCCACCCGGAACCGCTGCGGGGGCCGCCCTTCTTTGGATAGCCGAGTCCGCGAAGCGGAGGACCATCACATCAGGAAGACGATAGTGTAACAGGGAGATCAGCCGCGCGCAAAACCGCCGCGGTTGCCGCCCTTCAGGTTTGCCTTCTTCAGCAGGCTCTCGTACTGGTGCGACATCAGGTGCGCCTGCACCTGGGCGATGAAGTCCATCACCACCACCACCACGATCAGCAGCGAGGTGCCGCCGAAGTAGAACGAAGCATTCAGCTGCGTGCGCATCAGTTCCGGCAGCAGGCAGACGATCACCAGGTAGGCCGAACCGGCTGCGGTCAGGCGGGTCAGCACGCCGTCGATGTAATCAGCGGTCGCCTTGCCCGGACGGATGCCCGGAATCAGCGCGCCCGACTTCTTCAGGTTGTCGGCGGTTTCCTGCGAGTTGAACACCAGCGCGGTATAGAAGAACGCGAAACCGGTGATCAGGCCAGCGAACACGATCATGTGCAGCGGCTCGCCCGGGCCCAGCGCATTGGCGATCTTCTGCAGCCACTGGCCGGTGGTGCTCTGGTTGGCGGCTTGGCCGGACCACATCGCCAGCGTTGCCGGGAAGGCCAGCAGGCTGGAGGCGAAGATCGCGGGGATCACGCCGGCCATGTTGAGCTTCAGCGGCAGGAACGAGGTCTGGTTCATGTACGCGTTGCGGCCACCCTGGCGACGCGCGTAATTCACCGTGATGCGGCGCTGGCCGCGCTCGACGAACACCACGAAGAAGGTGAAGGCCAGCACCACCAGCGCGATCAGCAGCAACTGGATGAACTGGATGTTGCCATCACGGTAGGCGTCGAAGGTGTGGATGATCGCGCCCGGCAGACCGGCGACGATGCCGGCGAAGATGATCAGCGACACACCGTTGCCGATACCGCGCTCGGTGACCTGCTCGCCGACCCACATCAGGAAGATCGTACCGGCGGTCAGCGCGATGATGGCCGTGAGCACGAAGCCCATGCCCGGCGCATACACCACGGCCGCGCCACCGGGCGAGACCTGGTTCTGCAGCGCCAGCGCGATGCTGCCGCCCTGCACCACCGCCAGCAACACGGCGCCGATGCGGGAATATTGGGTGATCTTGCGGCGTCCGGATTCACCTTCCTTCTGCAGCGCCTTCAGCGCCGGGAAGATGTGGACCGCCAGCTGCATCACGATCGATGCCGAAATGTACGGCATGACGTTCAGCGCGAAGATCGAGAAACGGTGCAGGGCGCCGCCCGAGAACATGTTGAACATGTCCACGATGCCGCCGCCCTGCTGTTCCATCATGGCAAGCATGGCATCGGGATTGACGCCCGGGACCGGCACATAGCAGCCGATCCGATAGACGATCAAAGCCCCGACCACGAACAGCAGACGTTGGCGAAGTTCAGTGAACTTGCCCATTCCACCCGCGAGGTTACCGATGCCAGCTTGCGCCATGATGCTATTACTCCGTTACGCTGCCGCCGGCAGCTTCGATCGCAGCCTTGGCACCAGCCGTGGCAACGATGCCCTTCAGGGTGTACGCCTTGGTCAGTTCGCCCTTGACGACGATCTTGGCCCGCTTGGCAATGCTCGGGACCAGCTTGGCTTCACGCAGGATGGCGAAGGTGATTTCGCCGGCCGGCAGCTTGTCCAGCTGGTACAGCAGCACTTCAGCGGTGTCCTTGGCGATCGGCGAATTGAAGCCGATCTTCGGCAGACGACGCTGCATGGGGGTCTGGCCGCCTTCGAAGCCGGCCTTGATCTTGCCGCCCCCCTTACGGGCGAACGAACCCTTGTGGCCGCGGCCGCAGGTCTTGCCCAGGCCGGAGCCGATGCCACGACCGACGCGGGTGCGTGCGGTACGGGCGCCCGGTGCCGGGCTCAGGTCATTCAGATGCATGGTCATTGGATTATTCCTCAACCTTGACGAGGTAGTGAACCTTGTTGATCAGGCCGCGAACCTGCGGGCTGTCCTTCAGTTCACGCACATCGTTGAGCTTGCTCAGGCCCAGGGCGCGGACCGACAGGCGGTGCAGCGACTGGGAACCACGAAGGCCGCGCACCAGGCGCACCTTGACGGTCTTGCCGGTTTCATTAGCCATGGTTCAGATCCTCTACCTTCTTGCCGCGCTTGGCCGCGATGCGGGCCGGCGACTGCGTGGCAGCCAGGCCCTTCACGGTGGCACGCACCAGGTTGATCGGGTTGCGCGAACCGGTGGCCTTGGCCAGCACGTTCTTCACGCCGACTGCTTCCAGGACGGCACGCATGGCGCCGCCGGCGATCACGCCGGTACCTTCCGAGGCCGGCTGCATGAACACACGGGCTGCGCCGTGACCGTCCTTGACCGTGTGCCACAGGGTGCCGTTGTTCAGATCGACGGTGACCTGGTTCTTGCGAGCCTGTTCCATCGACTTCTGGATGGCGACCGGCACTTCGCGCGCCTTGCCATAACCGAAACCGACCTTGCCTTCGCCATCGCCGACCACGGTCAGTGCGGTGAAGGTGAACTGGCGACCGCCCTTGACGGTCTTGCTGACGCGGTTGACCGCGACCAGCTTCTCGATCATGCCGTCGTCGACTTTCTCTTCGCGGTTACGGTCGCGATCGCGACCCCGCTGCTGACGTTCTTCTGCCATTTCTATTCCTTGGTTGATTGGGTATGTACGGCTCAGGGCCGCTTATGGTTGTGAAGTGGTGCGTTGTTCCGTCATGTCGTTGCAGAAGAACGACAGCGTCCGGCCACCCTCTGGCCGGCGAGCAGGCGGAAAGGAGCCCGGAGGCTCCTTTCCTTGTCCCTTAGAACTGCAGGCCGGCTTCGCGGGCAGCGTCAGCCAGGGCCTTGATGCGGCCGTGGTAACGGTAACCCGAACGGTCGAAGGCAACCTTCTCGATACCAGCGGCCTTGGCGCGCTCGGCAACGATGCGACCCACCTTGGCGGCGGCTTCGGCGTTCTTGCCGCTCTTCAGGCCATCCTTGACGTCGGCCTGGGTGGTGTTGGCGGCAGCCAGCACCTTCGAGCCGTCGGCAGTGAAGACCTGCGCGTACAGGTGCTGACCGGTGCGCAGCACCGACAGACGGGCGACGCCGAGCACACGGATGTGGGCGCGGGTCGACTTGGCACGACGCAGACGGGCGATGTTCTTGTTCATGATTATTTGTCCTGGAAAGCTGAAGGTCAGGCTTCTCCCTGAGGAGTCCGCACACGGAGGTGCGGGCTCTTGCCAGGGACTCGCGCTTACGCCTTCTTGGCTTCCTTGCGAATGATGACTTCGTCGGAGTACTTCACGCCCTTGCCCTTGTACGGTTCCGGCTTGCGGAACGCACGGATCTTGGCGGCGACTTCACCGACGATCTGCTTGTCCGCGCCCTGGACCAGGATCTCGGTCTGGGTCGGGGTGGTGATGGTGATGCCTTCCGGCGCCACGTACAGCACCGGGTGCGAGAAACCGAGCGCCAGGCTCAGGTCCTTGCCCTGCATCGACGCACGGTAACCGACGCCGACCAGCTCCAGCTTGCGCTCGAAGCCTTCGGTGACGCCCTTGACCATGTTGGCCAGGATCGCGCGGACGGTACCGGTCAGCGGCACGAGGGCTGCGTCTTCGGTGCTCAGGGTGGCAACGCCGTTCTCGACATTGATTGCGATACCAGCCGGCTTGGCCAGCGACAGGGTGCCCTTCGGGCCCTTGGCGGTGACGTTGTCGTTCTGGACGTTCAGTTCGACCTTACCCAGGTCGATCGGCTTCTTGGCTACACGGGACATGTCTTACTCCTTTCGCCTTAGGCCACGAAGCACAGGACTTCGCCGCCGACGCCCAACTGGCGCGCCTGCGCATCAGTCATGATGCCCTTGGAGGTGGAAATGATGGAGATGCCCAGGCCGTTCATGACCTTCGGCAGTTCGCTCTTGCCACGGTACTGGCGCAGGCCCGAACGCGAGAAGCGCTTCAGGGTCGCGATGACCGGCTTGCCTTCGAAATACTTCAGCACGATTTCCAGCTCGGACTTGTTGTTCTCGAGCGCGGTAACGCGCAGGTCGGTGATGTAACCCTCGTCCTTCAGGACCTGGGCGATCGCAACCTTGATCTTGGACGACGGGGCTTTCACCGTCTGCTTGCCAACCGCTGCCGCATTCTTGATGCGGACCAGCAGGTCGGCGATGGGATCAGTCATGCTCATTATGAGTACCTTTGAGTGCACCGATATCCGCTTTCGCGAATTCTGTTTTTTGTTCCTGGAATGGGCCAGAACCCTGTTACTCCCCCACGACAGGCGCAGAGCGAGACGCGGGAGTATACGCCAAAAGAGCCCGACTTGCGTCGGGCTCCCTGGTTTTTTCTGGAGGGCAGCTGAACTTGCCTCCCCTGGATCCGCCCTGCCCTGTTCAGGCAAGGCGGTCAGCTGTTACCAGCTGGCCTTGCGCAGGCCCGGGACGTCACCACGCATGGTGGCTTCGCGGAGCTTGTTGCGGCCCAGGCCGAACTTGCTGTACACGCCACGCGGGCGGCCAGAAAGTTCGCAACGGTTGCGGTGGCGGCTCGGCGACGAATCGCGCGGCAGCTTCGACAACTTGGTGGAGGCTTCGATCTTCTCTTCGTAAGACGCGTCCGGGGAGGACACGATCTTCTTCAGGGCAGCGCGCTTGTCAGCGAACTTCTCAGCCAGCTTCTTCCGCTTGATGTCGCGGTTGACCATGGAGGTCTTTGCCATTTCGGATATTCCTCGACGTATCAGTTACGGAACGGGAACTTGAACGCTGCCAGCAGCGCCTTCGCTTCCGCATCGGTCTTCGCCGTGGTGGTGATGGCGATATCCATGCCGCGGATCGCGTCGACAGCGTCGAAGTCGATTTCCGGGAAGATGATCTGTTCCTTCACACCCATGTTGAAGTTGCCGCGACCGTCAAAGGAACGACCGGAAACACCACGGAAGTCGCGCACGCGCGGCAGCGAGATGTTGATCAGGCGGTCCATGAACTCGTACATCTTTTCACGGCGCAGCGTGGTCTTGCAGCCGATCGGCCAACCATCGCGGATCTTGAACGACGCAACCGACACACGCGACTTGGTGACAACCGGCTTCTGGCCGGAAATCTTGGTCATGTCGCCGACGGCGTTTTCCAGGATCTTCTTGTTGGTCGCTGCTTCACCGACACCCATGTTCAGGGTGACTTTGACCAGCTTCGGCACTTCCATCGGATTCTTGTAGCCGAACTGCTTCATCAGCGCCGGGACTACTTCTTCCTTGTAAAACTTTTCGAGACGGGTATTCATCAGCGCATCCTCAGGCGTCGAGCGCCTCACCGCTGGAGCGGAACACACGCAGTTTGCGTCCATCCTCCAGCACCTTGAAGCCAACGCGCTCGCCCTTGCCCGTTGCCGGGTTGACGACGCTTACGTTGGAGATATGGATCGACGCTTCACGCTCGACCACGCCGCCGGCAACGCCTGCCTGCGGATTCGGCTTGGTGTGGCGCTTGACGATGTTCACGTTGGCGACGACCACACGGTCGCCGTCGACGCGGACGATTTCGCCCTGCTTGCCCTTGTCCTTGCCAGCGGTGACGACAACCTGGTCGCCCTTCTTGATACGGTTAGCCATGATTATCTCCTGTCGCTCACAGCACTTCGGGAGCGAGCGAGACGATCTTCATGAACTTCTCGGAACGAAGTTCACGCGTCACCGGTCCGAAGATACGGGTGCCGATCGGCTCCTGCTTGTTGTTCAGCAGGACAGCCGCGTTGCCGTCGAAGCGGATCAGCGAACCGTCCGGACGACGAACACCCTTGCGGGTACGGACAACAACGGCGTCGTAGACTTCGCCCTTCTTGACCTTGCCGCGCGGAATCGCATCCTTCACGGTGACCTTGATGATGTCACCGATGTGGGCATAACGGCGCTTGGAACCGCCAAGCACCTTGATGCACATCAGTTCCTTGGCACCGGAGTTGTCCGCGGCGTCAAGGTAGCTCTGCATCTGGATCATGAGTCAGATCTCCTTATTCAGCCGCACGCGTGATGACTTCCACCACGCGCCAGTTCTTGGTCTTGGACATCGGAGCAATCTCGGTCACGCGGACGACATCGCCTTCGTTGCAGGCATTGTCGGCATCGTGGGCGTGCAGCTTGGTCGAGCGCTTGATGTACTTGCCGTACAGCGGGTGCTTGACCTGGCGTTCCACCAGGATGGTGACCGTCTTGTCCATCTTGTTGCTGACGACACGGCCTTCGACCGTGCGCAGCGCTTTGTTTTCAGTATTGTCGCTCATAGCGGCCATCCTTACTTGGTGCTGCCGAGCAGGGTCTTGGTGCGAGCAATCTCGCGCCGGACCCGGCGGATATCGTGAGTCTTCGGCAGCTGGCCGGTGACCTGCTGCATACGGACAGAGAACTGTTCCTTACGCAGGTCGATCAGGTGGGCCTTCAGTTCGTCAGCCGACTTTTCACGGAGTTGTTTGAGGTCCATCAGCGCACCGTCCGGGTTACGAAAGTGGTGGTGACCGAAAGCTTGGCGGCGGCCAGGCGGAACGCCTCGCGTGCCACGTCTTCGGTTACACCCTCGATTTCATAGATCATGCGGCCGGGCTGGATCTGGGCCACCCAGTATTCCACGTTGCCCTTACCCGAACCCATTCGAACTTCGATGGGCTTCTTGGTGATGGGCTTGTCGGGGAACACACGGATCCACATCTTGCCACCGCGCTTGACGTAGCGGCTGATCGAGCGGCGGGCCGCTTCGATCTGACGCGCGGTCAGCTGACCGTGGGCGGTCGCCTTCAGGCCGTACTCGCCGAAGCTGACAGCGTTGGCGCTCCAGCTCAGGCCGTCGTTACGACCCTTATGTACCTTGCGGTATTTGGTTCGCTTGGGTTGCAACATTGTCGTTACCTCGCTTCACGAGCCGGGCGCTGACGGTCACCGCGGTCGCCGCGATCGTTACGATCGTTGCGCGGGGAATCGTCCTGCTTTTCCTGGCCAACCTGGGAGAAATCGAAGACCTCGCCCTTGTAGATCCAGACCTTGATGCCGATGATGCCGTAGGTCGTCTTGGCTTCAGCGAAGCCATAGTCGATGTCGGCACGCAGCGTGTGCAGCGGCACGCGGCCTTCGCGGTACCACTCCGAACGGGCGATTTCAGCACCGTTCAAGCGGCCACCGACGTTGACCTTGATGCCCAGGGCACCGAGGCGCATCGCGTTGCCGACCGAGCGCTTCATTGCACGGCGGAACATGATGCGACGCTCAAGCTGCTGCGCGATGGACTCGGCAACCAGCTGGGCGTCCAGCTCGGGCTTGCGCACTTCGGTGACGTTGATGTGCGCCGGGACGCCCATCATCTCGCTCACTTCCTTGCGCAGCTTCTCGATGTCCTCACCGCGCTTGCCGATCACCACGCCCGGACGGGCGGTGTGGATCGTCACGCGAGCGGTCTTTGCCGGACGCTCGATCAGGATCTTGCTGATGCCGGCCTGCGCAAGCTTCTTGCGCAGCATTTCCCGCACCTTCAGGTCGGCCGCCAGGTAACCAGCGAACTCGGCCTTGTTGGCGTACCACTTGGAGTTCCAATCCTTGGAAATACCGAGGCGGATACCAATCGGATGAACTTTATGACCCATGGTCTTTTCCTTTCCGCTTACTTGCCGGCGCCCACAACCACAGTGATGTGGCTGGTGCGCTTGAGGATGCGGGTACCGCGGCCTTTCGCCCGCGCCATGAAACGCTTCAGGGTCGGACCTTCATCTACCATGATGGTCTGGACCTTCAGCTCGTCGACGTCAGCGCCCTGGTTGTTCTCGGCATTTGCAATAGCCGACTCCACCACCTTCTTGATCAGGTGGGCAGCCTTCTTGTCCGAGAACTTCAGCAGGTTGACCGCACGCTCGGCAGGCAGGCCGCGCACCTGGTCAGCGACCAGGCGTGCTTTCTGCGCAGAGATGCGTGCGGAGCGCAAAATGGCTTTCGCTTCCATTGTCATCTCTCCTTACTTGCCGGACTTCTTGTCACCACCGTGACCCTTGAAGGTCCGGGTGATGGCAAATTCGCCGAGCTTGTGGCCGACCATGTTCTCGTTGATGAGAACCGGGATGTGGTTCTTGCCGTTATGCACGGCAATGGTGACGCCTACCATGTCAGGCAGGATCATCGAACGACGCGACCAGGTCTTGATCGGACGCTTGCTACCCGCAGCGGCAGCCACCTTAGCAACCAGGTGGTGATCGACAAACGGGCCTTTCTTGAGTGAACGTGCCATGGTCGATTAGCCCCTACGATCGCGGACGATGAACTGCTGAGTGCGCTTGTTGTGGCGCGTCTTGTAACCCTTGGTCGGGACACCCCACGGGGTGACCGGATGCGGATTACCCTGGCCGGCCTTCGCCTCACCACCGCCGTGCGGATGGTCAACCGGGTTCATGGCAGCACCACGAACGGTCGGGCGGACACCGCGCCAGCGCTTGGCGCCAGCCTTGCCCAGCTTTTCCAGGTTGTGCTCGTCGTTACCGACTTCACCGATGGTGGCGCGGCACTCGACCGGCACCTTGCGCATTTCACCCGAGCGCAGGCGCAGGGTGGCGTAGATGCCTTCACGAGCAACCAGCTGCACGGCGGCGCCGGCGGCACGAGCGATCTGTGCACCCTTGCCCGGCTTCAGTTCGATGCCGTGGATGGTGGTACCGACCGGGATGTTGCGCAGCGGCAGCGTGTTGCCTGCCTTGATCGGCGCATCGGAGCCCGCGATCACCTGGTCACCGGCCTTCAGGCCCTTCGGTGCGATGATGTAGCGACGCTCACCGTCGACGTAGCACAGCAGGGCGATATGGGCGGTGCGGTTCGGATCGTATTCAATCCGTTCCACGCGCGCCGGAATGCCTTCCTTGTTGCGCTTGAAATCGATGACGCGGTAGTGCTGCTTGTGACCACCACCAACGTGACGCGTGGTGATGCGACCGTGGTGGTTACGACCACCGGACTTGCTCTGCGGCTCCAGCAACGCTGCGTGCGGTGCGCCCTTGTGCAGATCGGGCGTAACCACGCGCACGGCCGAACGGCGGCCGGGGGAAGTGGGCTTGAATTTCATCAATGGCATGGGATGGACCTCAGGCCTTGGCCGTTACATCGATGGACTGGCCATCGGCCAGGCGCACGTACGCCTTGCGCCAATCGCCACGGCGGCCAGCGCGGTTACGGAAGGACTTGTTCTTGCCCTTGACGTTCAGCACGTTGACGGCCTCGACCTTGACGTCGAACAGCTGCTCTACCGCGGCCTTTACATCGGCCTTGGTGGCTTCGTTCGAAATCTCGAAGACATACTGGTTGGAAAGTTCCTGCAGGCGCGCGGTCTTTTCAGAGACTCGCGGAGCGCGCAGCACGCTGAAGATTTTCTCGTTGCTGCTCATGCCAGCCACTCCTCGACCTTCTTGACCGCGTCAGCGGTAATGATGACCGTATCGGCACCGACCAGCGACACCGGGTCCAGGCCCTGCACGTCACGCACTTCCACGTAGGGAATGTTGCGGGCCGACAGGTACAGGTGCTCGGATGCATCTTCAGTGACGATCAGCGGGCGCTTGCCCACTTCCAGGCCGGCCAGCTTGGCGATCAACGACTTGGTGTTGGTCGCTTCGACATCGAAGGCCTCCACGATCGTCAAACGGCCCTGACGGTTCAGCTCGGACAGGATCGCGCACATGGCGGCACGGTACTGCTTACGGTTGACCTTCTGCTCGAAGCTGCGCGGCTTGGCCGCGAAGGTGACGCCACCGCCGACGAAGATCGGAGCCGTCAGCGCGCCATGACGCGCACCGCCGCCCTTCTGCTTCTTCGACTTCTTGGTGGTGCCAGCCACTTCAGAACGAGTCTTCTGAGCCTTGGTACCAGCGCGACCGGCGTTGCGATAGGCGACGACGACCTGGTGAACCAGATCTTCGCTGAAATCGCGACCGAACACGGCTTCGGAGACCGAGACCTTGTTGTTGCTACCCGTGATAACGAGTTCCATCGTCATCTCTCCTTATGCCTTGCTCGCCGGACGGACGATCACGTCGCCACCCGCCGCGCCCGGAACGGCGCCGCGAACTGCGATCAGACCGCGCTCGACGTCGACCTTGACAACTTCCAGGTTCTGGGTGCTCTGCTGCACCGAACCCATGTGACCGGACATCTTCTTGCCCGGGAACACGCGGCCGGGCGTCTGGCGCTGACCCAGCGAACCCGGCGCGCGATGCGACAGCGAGTTGCCGTGGGTAGCGTCACCCATGCGGAAGTTGTAGCGCTTGATGGTGCCCTGGAAGCCCTTGCCCTTGGTGACACCCTGGACGTCGACGATCTGGCCGACTTCGAAGATGTCCGCCTTGACTTCGCCGCCAACGGCGAAATCGCCGAGCTGCGCGTCTTCAACGCGGAATTCCCACAGGCCACGACCGGCTTCGACCTTCGCCTTGGCGAAGTGGCCGGCTTCCGGCTTGTTGACCAGGGCAGCACGACGTGCGCCGACGGTCACCTGCACGGCGCTGTAGCCGTCGGTTTCGACGGTCTTGATCTGCGCGATGCGGTTCGGGGAAGCTTCGATCAGGGTCACCGGGATGGACTGGCCATCTTCAGTGAAAACGCGGCTCATGCCAGCCTTGCGGCCCACGAAGCCCAACGAATATTTCTTCGTCATGGTCGTAGTCCTCAGGTCAGCTTGATCTGAACGTCGACGCCGGCAGCCAGTTCGAGCTTCATCAGCGCGTCCACGGTCTTGTCGTTCGGATCAACGATATCGAGCACGCGCTTGTGCGTGCGGGTCTCGTACTGGTCACGCGCGTCTTTGTCGACGTGCGGGGAGACGAGGATGGTGTAGCGTTCGATCTTGGTCGGCAGCGGGATCGGGCCACGCACTTGCGCGCCGGTCCGCTTTGCCGTTTCTACGATCTCGCTGGCCGAACGGTCGATCAAGCGATGATCGAACGCCTTCAGCCGGATACGGATCTTTTGGTCCGCCATGACGGGGGTTCCTTCGTTAAAAGAGCGACGGACAAGGCCTCTGGGTTGCCATGTCCCATGAATATCCTGAATACAGACGGCCCGCACTCCTGCAGGCCGACAAGGTCAATCCCTTAACCTCAAAAACGTAGGCAGGTCGGTTTCCCGGCCTGCCCAGACGTAGAAGCATAGCGCACATACAAAAAGCCTGTCAACACAGTGTGTTGACAAAGCCTGAATGGCGCGACCGATCCTGGTCCGGGGAACACGAAACACATCCTGTGTTTCTTTTCCCTTTTAAAAGCACCCCGATGCCCTACCCAGGCAACATCGGGGTGCAGAGTCTAACAGATTACTTGATGATCTTGGAGACCACGCCGGCGCCGACGGTACGACCGCCTTCGCGGATGGCGAAGCGCAGGCCTTCGTCCATGGCGACCGGGTTGATCAGGGTGACAACCATCTTCACGTTGTCGCCCGGCATCACCATTTCAACACCTTCCGGCAGCTTGGCAGCGCCGGTGATGTCGGTGGTGCGGAAGTAGAACTGCGGACGGTAGCCGTTGAAGAACGGGGTGTGACGGCCGCCCTCATCCTTCGACAGCACGTACACTTCGCCTTCGAACTCGGTGTGCGGCTTGATCGAACCCGGCTTGCACAGGACCTGACCGCGCTGCACGTCGTCACGCTTGGTGCCGCGCAGCAGCAGACCGGCGTTGTCGCCTGCCTGACCCTGGTCGAGCAGCTTGCGGAACATTTCCACGCCGGTGACGGTGGTCTTGACGGTGTCACGGATACCGACGATTTCGATTTCTTCGCCGACCTTGATCACGCCGCGCTCGATACGACCGGTCACCACGGTGCCGCGGCCGGAGATCGAGAACACGTCTTCCACCGGCATCAGGAACGGCTTGTCGACGTCACGCTCCGGCAGCGGAATCCAGCTGTCCAGGGCTTCGACCAGCTTGATGACGGCCGGCACGCCGATGTCGCTCTGGTCGCCTTCCAGCGCCAGACGGGCCGAACCGGCGATGATCGGGGTGTCGTCGCCCGGGAAGTCGTACTTGCTCAGCAGCTCGCGCACTTCCATTTCGACCAGCTCGAGCAGCTCGGCGTCGTCGACCATGTCGGCCTTGTTCAGGAACACGACGATGTACGGCACGCCGACCTGGCGCGACAGCAGGATGTGCTCGCGGGTCTGCGGCATCGGGCCGTCAGCAGCGGAGCAGACCAGGATCGCGCCGTCCATCTGCGCAGCACCGGTGATCATGTTCTTGACGTAGTCGGCATGGCCCGGGCAATCGACGTGGGCGTAATGACGAACGGTGGATTCGTATTCGACGTGTGCGGTCGAGATCGTGATGCCACGTGCCTTTTCTTCCGGCGCGGCGTCGATCGCGGAGTAATCCTTGAACTCGCCACCGAAGCGCTCGGCACCGATCTTGGTCAGTGCGGCGGTCAGCGTGGTCTTGCCGTGATCGACGTGACCGATGGTGCCGACGTTGACGTGCGGCTTGGTGCGCTCGAACTTACCCTTTGCCATTTCTATCTACCTTTTAGTTTCTAAAGTGGTGTGGAGGACCTGAGCCAGGCTCAGGCCTTCTTCATGACTTCGTCGGCGATGTTGCTCGGCGCCGGCTCGTAGTGGTCGAATTCCATCGTGAACGTGGCACGGCCCTGGGTCTGCGAACGCAGCGAGGTCGCGTAGCCGAACATTTCACCCAGCGGGATCATCGCGTTGATGATTTCCGCCGAACCGTCACCGGTCACGCTCGAACCCTGCAGCATGCCGCGACGACGGCTGACGTCGCCCATCACGTCACCCTGATAGTCGCTCGGGGTCACGATCTCGACCTTCATGATCGGCTCCAGCAGGACCGGCTTGGCCTTGGAGAAGCCCTGCTTGAAGGCCATCGAGGAGGCCAGCTTGAACGCCATTTCCGAGGAGTCGACGTCGTGGTACGAGCCGAACACCAGCTTGACCTTGACGTCCACGACCGGGAAGCCAGCCAGCGGACCGCTGGTGATGGTTTCGCGCAGGCCCTTTTCGATCGACGGAATGAATTCCTTCGGAATCACGCCACCGGTGATGTCGTTGATGAACAGGAAGTCGTCCTTGATCATCGGACCGATCTTCGGATCGGCACGGTCTTCAGCGGTGATCGGCGACAGCTCGATCACGACGTGACCGTACTGACCCTTACCACCGGACTGCTTGGCATGCTTGTAGTCCGACTTCACATCCGACATCTGGATGGTTTCGCGGTAAGCCACCTGCGGCTTGCCGACGTTGGCTTCAACGTTGAACTCGCGCTTCATGCGGTCGACGATGATGTCCAGGTGCAGCTCACCCATGCCCGAGATGATCGTCTGGCCGGATTCCTGGTCGGTCTTGACGCGGAACGACGGATCTTCCTGGGCCAGGCGGCCGAGGGCCAGACCCATCTTTTCCTGGTCGGACTTGGTCTTCGGTTCGACGGCCATCGAGATGACCGGCTCCGGGAACACCATGCGTTCCAGGATGATCGGGTGCTCCTGCGAGCACAGCGTGTCACCGGTGGTGGTGTCCTTCAGACCCACGGCCGCGGCGATGTCACCGGCCAGCACTTCCTTGATCTCTTCGCGATCGTTGGAGTGCATCTGCAGGATGCGACCGATGCGCTCCTTCTTGCCCTTGACCGAGTTCAGCAGCTGGTCGCCGGCGTTCAGCGTGCCCGAATAGACACGGAAGAAGGTCAGCGCGCCGACGAACGGGTCGGTGATGATCTTGAAGGCCAGCGCCGAGAACGGTGCCTTGTCATCGGACTTGCGGCTCAGGGCGACGGTTTCGTCGTCCACGTCGGTACCGGTCACGTCCGGCACGTCGATCGGCGACGGCAGCAGCTGCACCACGCCGTCCAGCATGGCCTGCACGCCCTTGTTCTTGAACGCCGAACCGCAGTACATCGGCACGATGTCGGTGGCCAGCGTGCGCACGCGCAGGGCCTCGACGATCTCGGCCTCGGTCAGCTCTTCGCCGCCCAGGTACTTTTCCATCATCTCTTCGCTGGCTTCAGCCGCGGCTTCGATCATGTAGGTGCGGGCCTCTTCGGCCTCCGCCATCATGTCGGCCGGGATGTCCAGGTAATCGAACTTCATGCCCTGCGAAGCTTCATCCCAATGGATGGCCTTCATCTTGATGAGGTCGACCACGCCCTTGAAGTTTTCTTCAGCGCCGATCGGCAGCTGCATCGGCACGGCAACGGCACCGAGCTTGGCCTTCAGCTGGCCAACGACCTTGGTGAAGTTGGCACCGGTACGGTCCATCTTGTTGACGAAGGCAATGCGCGGCACCTTGTACCGGTTGGCCTGGCGCCACACGGTTTCGGACTGCGGCTGGACGCCACCGACGGCGCACAGCACGAACACCGCACCGTCGAGCACGCGCAGCGAGCGCTCCACTTCAATGGTGAAGTCGACGTGCCCGGGGGTGTCGATGATGTTGAAACGGTGCTCCGGCAGGGACTTGTCCATGCCCTTCCAGAACGCGGTGGTGGCAGCGGACTGGATCGTGATGCCACGCTCCTGCTCCTGCTCCATCCAGTCCATGGTGGCAGCGCCGTCGTGCACTTCACCGATCTTGTGGCTTTTGCCGGTGTAGAACAGGATGCGCTCGGACGTGGTGGTCTTGCCGGCATCGATGTGGGCCATGATGCCGAAATTGCGGTAACGCTCGATGGGAGTGGTGCGGGCCACGGGGAGCCTCTCGATTTCTTGGATTTCGGATGGCCGAACGCCGCCTTTCGGCGGCCTTCGGATTGGCGCGACCCTTCCGGGGTCGCGGGGCAGCACTCAGATGGTGCTGCCCTGCCTGTTTTGCAAGGCCGTCAAACTCACCAGCGGTAGTGGGCGAATGCCTTGTTGGCTTCGGCCATACGGTGGGTTTCTTCGCGCTTCTTGATGGCGCCGCCACGGTTTTCCGAGGCATCGATCAGTTCAGCAGCGAGCTTCTTCGGCATGGTGTTCTCGCCACGCTTGCGCGCGGAGTCGATCAGCCAACGCATGGCCAGGGCCATCTTGCGCGAGGAACGCACTTCGACCGGCACCTGGTAGGTGGCACCACCGACACGGCGGGACTTGACCTCGACCGACGGCGCAACGTTGTCCAGCGCCTTCTGGACCAGCTCGATCGAGTTGGCGTTCTTTTCGCTGATCACGTCCATCGCACCGTAGACGATCTTCTCGGCCACGGACTTCTTGCCGCTCAGCATCACCATGTTGATGAAGCGGGCGATCGTTTCACTTCCGTGCTTCGGATCGGGCAGGACGGAACGCTGGGGAGTATTACCTTTACGCGACATGTGCTCTCTCCTTATGCCTTCGGACGCTTGGCGCCGTACTTGGAACGGGCCTGGCGACGCTTGGCGACACCGGAGGCATCGAGCGAACCGCGAACAGTGTGGTAACGCACACCCGGCAGATCCTTGACGCGACCGCCGCGGATAAGGACCACGGAGTGCTCCTGCAGGTTGTGGCCTTCACCACCGATGTAGCTGATGACCTCTTCCTGGTTGGTCAGGCGGACCTTAGCAACCTTGCGGAGGGCCGAGTTCGGCTTCTTCGGGGTGGTGGTGTAGACGCGCGTGCAGACGCCACGGCGCTGCGGGCACTTCTCGAGCGCCGGCGAGGCACTCTTGTAGGTGGTAGCTTGCCGCGGCTTGCGGACCAGCTGGTTGATCGTCGCCATCAGTAGGTTCTTCTGATTGGGGCCGGCAGATGCCGGCCAGAGATGCGGAAATGTTAAAGCAGACCATTACTGGCCTGCTGAGACAGACGATTGTAGCAACCTGCCAGAAACGCAGTCAAATGCGCTCCTGTCAAGCCCTTCCTTATCCTGGAAGGTTACGGGGGGGCCTCCGTGTACCCCGTTCAGGCTGGCGGGAGAGACCGGAGTCTCCCCTGCCCTTTCACTACCACCCGGCCATTGGCCCGGTGCTGCAACCCGGCAGGTCCGGTCTTTCAACCGGACCGCCTTGCTTACTCGTCGCTGCCCGGAGCCTGGTCGGCTTCGGCAGCGGCTTCGATCACCGGCTCGGCGACAACGGCGGCAGGGGCAACCGGGGTACCGGCCAGCGTCTGCATTTCCGAATCGGTCAGCCCGCTCGCGTTGCGGCGCCGGTTGGCGTGATACGACAGGCCGGTACCGGCCGGGATCAGGCGACCGACGATGACGTTTTCCTTCAGGCCACGCAGGTTGTCCTTGGTGCCGCGGACGGCAGCTTCGGTCAGCACGCGGGTGGTTTCCTGGAAGGACGCCGCCGAGATGAACGACTCGGTGGCCAGCGAGGCCTTGGTGATGCCTAGCAGGACCGGATCGTACTGCGCCGGCAGTTCGCTACGGGCACCGAGGCGTGCATTCTCCTCGATAACGCGCTGACGTTCCACCTGTTCGCCATTCAGGAACTTGCTGTTGCCCTGGTCGGTGATCTCGACCTTGCGCAGCATCTGGCGGGTGATCACCTCGATGTGCTTGTCGTTGATCTTCACGCCCTGCAGGCGGTACACGTCCTGGATTTCCTTGACCAGGTAGGCGGCCAGCGGTTCCACACCCAGCAGGCGCAGGATGTCCTGCGGGCTCGGCTCGCCGTCCACGATGGTCTCGCCCTTGGTCACGTGCTCACCTTCGAACACGATCACCTGGCGGTACTTCGGAATCAGCTCTTCGTGTTCCGAACCATCGGTGTCCTTGATGATCAGGCGCTGCTTGCCCTTGGTGTCCTTGCCGAAGCTGATGATGCCCGAACGCTCGGCCAGCACCGCCGGATCCTTCGGCTTGCGTGCTTCGAACAGATCGGCGACGCGCGGCAGACCACCGGTGATGTCGCGGGTCTTGGAGGCTTCCTGCGGGATCTTGGCGACCACGTCACCCACGCCGACGGCGGCGCCGTCCTGCAGGTTGACGATGGAGCGCGGCGGCAGCAGGTACTGGGCCGGCATGTCGGTGCCCGGGATCAGCAGGTCGTTGCCCTTGGCATCGACGATGCGGATCAGCGGACGCAGGTCCTTGCCCATCGAGCCGCGACGCTTCGGATCGGTGATCTCGCGCGAGGCCAGGCCGGTCAGTTCGTCGGTCTTCTCGATGACGGTGATGCCGTCGACGAAGTCGATGAAGCGCAGGAAACCTGCGACTTCCGACACGATCGGGTGGTTATGCGGATCCCAGTTGGCCACGGTCTGGCCAGCCTTCACTGCATCGCCGTCCTTGGACGCGATCATCGAGCCGTACGGCAGCTTGTAACGCTCGCGCTCGCGGCCATGGGCATCGAGCACCGAGATTTCGCCCGAGCGCGACACCGCCACCAGCGAACCGTTGGCGTGCTCGACCGACTTCAGGTTGTTGAACTTCACCGAACCGGTGGTCTTGACGGTGATGTTGTCCACCGCTGCCGCACGCGATGCCGCACCACCGATGTGGAACGTACGCATGGTCAGCTGGGTACCCGGCTCACCGATCGACTGCGCGGCGATGACGCCGACCGCTTCACCGATGTTGACGATGTGGCCACGGGCCAGGTCGCGGCCGTAGCAGCGACCGCAGACGCCGAACGCGGAGGCGCAGGAAATCGTCGAACGGACCTTGATGGTCTGCACGCCGGCATCTTCCAGCTTGGCCACCCACGCTTCGTCGAGCAGCGTGTTGCGGGTCACGATCGGATCTTCGTCGTTGCCCGGCAGGAACACGTCCTCGGCCACGACACGACCCAGCACGCGGTCCTTCAACGGCTCCACGACGTCGCCGCCTTCCACGATCGGGGTCATGGTCAGGCCTTCGGTGGTACCGCAATCCACTTCGGTGATCACCACGTCCTGCGCCACGTCCACCAGACGACGGGTCAGGTAACCCGAGTTGGCGGTCTTCAGCGCGGTATCTGCCAGACCCTTACGGGCACCGTGGGTGGAGTTGAAGTACTCCTGCACGTTCAGGCCTTCACGGAAGTTCGCCTTGATGGGCGTCTCGATGATGGAGCCATCCGGACGCGCCATCAGGCCACGCATACCGGCCAGCTGGCGGATCTGCGCCTGCGAACCACGCGCACCGGAGTCAGCCATGATGTACAGCGAGTTCATCGACTTCTGGTCGATGATGTCACCCTTGGAATCGGTGACCTTCTCGGTACCGATGGTGTCCATCATCGCCTTGGCGATGCGCTCGTTGGTGCGCGACCAGATGTCGACCACCTTGTTGTAACGCTCGCCGGCGGTGACCAGGCCCGACTGGTACTGCTCCTGGATTTCCAGCACTTCGGCTTCGGCCTCGGTGAGGATGCCGCGCTTCTCGTCCGGGATCAGCATGTCGTCGATGCCGATCGACACGCCGGCGCGGGTTGCGTAGGCGAAGCCGGTGTACATCAGCTTGTCGGCGAACACGACCGTGTCCTTCAAGCCCAGCTGGCGGTAGCTGGAGTTGATCAGGCGGCTGATGTTCTTCTTGGTCAGCTCGGTGTTGGCCAGCGCGAACGGCAGGCCTTCCGGCAGGATTTCGGCCAGCAGCGCACGACCGATCGTGGTCTCCACGATCGAGGTCTTGTCCTGCTTGTTGCCGTCTTCGTCGGTCACCACTTCGGTGATGCGGACCTTGACGCGTGCGTGCAGTTCCACCACGCGGTTGTCATAGGCGCGCTTGACTTCGGCGATGTTGGCGAAGGCCATGCCCTCGCCCTTCTTGTTCACCAGCGAGCGGGTCATGTAGTACAGACCCAGCACGACGTCCTGCGAGGGCACGATGATCGGCTCGCCGTTGGCCGGCGACAGGATGTTGTTGGTGGACATCATCAGCGCACGCGCTTCCAGCTGGGCTTCCAGCGAGAGCGGCACGTGGACGGCCATCTGGTCACCGTCGAAGTCGGCGTTGAACGCGGTGCAGACCAGCGGATGCAGCTGGATGGCCTTGCCTTCGATCAGCACCGGCTCGAACGCCTGGATGCCCAGGCGGTGCAGGGTCGGCGCACGGTTCAGCATCACCGGATGTTCGCGGATGACCTCTTCCAGGATGTCCCAGACTTCGGCTTCTTCGCGCTCGACCAGCTTCTTGGCGGCCTTGATGGTGGTGGCCAGGCCACGACGCTGCAGCTTGGCGAACACGAACGGCTTGAACAGTTCCAGCGCCATCTTCTTCGGCAGGCCGCACTGGTGCAGGCGCAGGTACGGACCGACCACGATGACCGAACGGCCCGAGTAGTCCACGCGCTTGCCCAGCAGGTTCTGGCGGAAGCGACCCTGCTTGCCCTTGATCATGTCGGCCAGCGACTTCAGCGGGCGCTTGTTGGTGCCGGTGATGGCACGGCCACGACGGCCGTTGTCCAGCAGTGCATCGACCGATTCCTGCAGCATGCGCTTTTCATTGCGCACGATGATGTCCGGCGCGCTCAGTTCCAGCAGGCGACGCAGGCGGTTGTTGCGGTTGATGACGCGGCGGTACAGGTCGTTCAGGTCGGAGGTCGCGAAGCGGCCACCGTCCAGCGGAACCAGCGGACGCAGGTCCGGCGGGAGCACCGGCAGCACGGTCATCACCATCCATTCCGGACGGTTGCCCGATTCCAGGAAGGCTTCGATCAGCTTGATGCGCTTGGTGAGGCGCTTGAGCTTGGTTTCCGAACCGGTGCTGGCGATTTCTTCGCGCAGGCGGGTCATTTCCGACTGCAGGTCGATGGTGCGCAGCAGTTCGTACACGGCCTCGGCGCCCATGGCGGCGTCGAAGTCGTCGCCGTGTTCCTGGCGTGCGGTCAGGTACTGCTCTTCGGTCAGCAGCTGGCGGCGCTCCAGGGCGGTCAGGCCCGGCTCGGTCACCACGTAGGCTTCGAAGTACAGCACGCGCTCGATGTCACGCAGGGTCATGTCCAGCATCAGGCCGATGCGCGACGGCAGCGACTTGAGGAACCAGATGTGCGCGACCGGCGAAGCCAGGTCGATGTGGCCCATGCGCTCGCGGCGCACCTTGGCCAGGGTCACTTCGGTGCCGCACTTTTCGCAGACCACGCCGCGGTGCTTCATGCGCTTGTACTTGCCGCACAGGCACTCGTAGTCCTTGACCGGTCCGAAGATCGCGGCGCAGAACAGGCCGTCACGCTCGGGCTTGAACGTACGGTAGTTGATGGTTTCCGGCTTCTTCACTTCGCCGAACGACCACGAACGGATCAGGTCGGGCGACGCCAGCGCGATCTTGATCGCGTCGAAATCCAGCGTCTGTCGCTGCTGGTTGAAGAGGTTGAGCAGGTCTTTCATGGTGTTCTCCAGAAGGAGGAATGCGTTGTCGATGGGCTGTCAGGACTAAGCGGCGGCGCTGCTGCCCGGGAGCAGCAGCGCCTGCGCGATCAGTTGTCTTCCAGTTCCATGTTGATGGCCAGCGAACGGATTTCCTTCACCAGCACGTTGAAGGATTCCGGCATGCCGGCCACCATCTCGTGCTCGCCGTCGACGATGTTCTTGTACATCTGGTTGCGGCCCTGCACGTCATCGGACTTCACCGTCAGCATTTCCTGCAGGGTGTAGGCCGCGCCGTAGGCTTCCAGCGCCCAGACTTCCATCTCACCGAAGCGCTGGCCGCCGAACTGCGCCTTGCCGCCCAGCGGCTGCTGGGTGACGAGCGAGTACGGACCGGTCGAACGGGCGTGCATCTTGTCGTCGACCAGGTGGTTCAGCTTCAGGTAGTGCATGTAGCCGACGGTGGTGTGGCGATCGAATGCCTCACCGGTACGGCCGTCATACAGCTGGGTCTGGCCGCTGGTCGGCAGGTCCGCCAGTTCCAGCATGCGCTTGATCTCCGCTTCGGTGGCACCGTCGAAGACCGGCGTTGCCATCGGCACGCCGTCGGTCAGGTTGCCGGCCAGGCGCAGCAGCTCTTCATCGCTGAACTGGGTCAGGTCGACGTGGGTGGCCACGTTGTCGCTGTCGTGGTTGTACACCTCGTCCAGGAACACGCGCAGCTGCGCCACGGCGGCCTGGGCTTCCAGCATGCCCTGGATCTTGCGACCCAGGCCCTTGGCGGCCCAGCCCAGGTGGACTTCAAGGATCTGCCCGATGTTCATGCGCGACGGCACGCCCAGCGGGTTCAGCACGATGTCCACGGTCTCGCCCGAGGCCATGTACGGCATGTCTTCGACCGGCACCACGTTGGAGACCACACCCTTGTTGCCGTGGCGGCCTGCCATCTTGTCGCCCGGCTGGATGCGGCGCTTGACGGCCATGAACACCTTGACCATCTTCAGCACGCCCGGGGCGAGGTCGTCGCCGGCGGTGATCTTGCCGCGCTTGTCGGCGAAGCGACGCTCGAATTCCTTCTCGTGCGCCTGGATCTGCTTCTGGGCGCGTTCGATGGCCTCCGAAGCGTCCTCGTCCTTCATGCGCAGCACGAACCAGTCAGCCTTCTTCAGGCCGTCCAGGTAGGCGTCGGTGATGACGTCGCCCTTCTTCAGGTTGGCACCGCCGTTGACCACCTTGCCGACGATCTGCGAACGCAGGCGGGCGTAGATGGCACCTTCCAGGATGCGGTACTGGTCGTCGAAGTCCTTCTTGACGCGCTTGATCTCGGATTCCTCGATCTGGCGCGCACGCTTGTCCTTCTCGATGCCGTCGCGGGTGAAGACCTGCACGTCGATGACGGTGCCGTCCATGCCCGGCGGCACGCGCAGCGAGCTGTCCTTCACGTCCGAAGCCTTCTCGCCGAAGATCGCGCGCAGCAGCTTCTCTTCCGGGGTCAGCTGGCTTTCACCCTTCGGGGTGACCTTGCCGACCAGGATGTCGCCGGCGCGCACTTCGGCACCGATGTACACCACGCCGGATTCGTCCAGGCGGTTCAGCGCCTGCTCGGACACGTTCGGGATGTCGGCGGAGATTTCCTCCGGCCCCAGCTTGGTGTCACGCGCGACGCAGGTCAGCTCTTCGATGTGGATCGTGGTGTAACGATCCTCTTCCACCACGCGCTCGGAGAGCAGGATGGAGTCTTCGAAGTTGTAGCCGTTCCACGGCATGAAGGCGATCAGCATGTTCTGGCCCAGGGCCAGTTCGCCGATGTCGGTGGACGGACCGTCGGCCAGCACGTCGCCACGCGCCACCACGTCACCCACATTCACCAGCGGACGCTGGTTGATGCAGGTGTTCTGGTTGGAACGGGTGTACTTGACCAGGTTGTAGATGTCCACGCCGGCGTCGGTCGCGCCGATGATTTCTTCTTCGACGATCTTGACCACGATGCGTGCGGCATCGACCTGCACCACTTCACCACCACGACGGGCGTTGACGGTGACGCCGGAGTCGCGTGCCACGGCACGTTCGATGCCGGTACCCACCAGCGGCTTCTGCGCACGCAGGGTCGGCACGGCCTGGCGCTGCATGTTGGCGCCCATCAGTGCACGGTTGGCGTCATCGTGTTCCAGGAACGGAACCAGCGCCGCGGCGACCGACACGGTCTGCATCGGCGAGACGTCCATGAAGTGCACTTCCGCCGGCGGCTTCAGCAGCGATTCGCCCTGGAAGCGGCACGGCACGAACTGCTCGGTCAGCACGCTGTCGGCATTGGTCAGGGCGTTGGCCTGCGCAATGACGTACTCGTTTTCTTCGATGGCCGACAGGAACTCGACTTCGTCGAACACCTTGCCGTCCACGACCTTGCGGTACGGGGTTTCAAGGAAACCGTACTCATTGGTGCGGGCGTACACGGCCAGCGAGTTGATCAGGCCGATGTTCGGGCCTTCCGGCGTTTCGATGGTGCAGACGCGGCCGTAATGGGTCGGGTGCACGTCGCGCACTTCGAAGCCGGCGCGTTCGCGGGTCAGGCCGCCCGGGCCCAGGGCCGAGACGCGACGCTTGTGCGTGACTTCCGACAGCGGGTTGTTCTGATCCATGAACTGCGACAGCTGCGAGGAGCCGAAGAATTCCTTGATCGCCGCAGCCACCGGCTTGGCGTTGATCAGTTCCTGCGGGGTCAGGCCTTCGGATTCGGCCATCGACAGGCGTTCCTTGACCGCGCGCTCGACGCGGACCAGGCCCACGCGGAACACGTTCTCGGCCATTTCACCGACCGAACGCACGCGACGGTTGCCCAGGTGGTCGATGTCATCGACGACGCCACGGCCGTTGCGGATCTCGGTCAGGACCTTGATCACGTCCAGGATGTCGGACGACTCACCATGCGCGGCGACCAGGCGCTTGGACTCTTCGTCATTGCGCTCGCCGTAGTACTTGCGGTCGTACAGCACGGCTTCGCCGGTGGTTTCCTTGCGGCCCACGCGACGGTTGAACTTCATTCGGCCGACCGTGGACAGGTCGTAACGCTCGAAGGTGAAGAACAGGTTGTGGAACAGGTTCTGCGCGGCGTCCTTGGTCGGCGGCTCGCCCGGACGCATCATGCGGTAGATCTCGACCAGCGCTTCCAGCTGGGTCTTGGTCGGATCGATGCGCAGGGTGTTGGACAGGTACGGACCACGATCGAGATCGTTCACCCACAGGGTGCCCACCGCATCCACGCCGGCCTTGCGGAAGGCCTGCAGCTGGTCGTCGGTGATTTCGTCGTTGGCCTGCGCCAGCAGTTCGCCGGTGGCCGAATCGACCACGTCGTGCGACAGGATGCGGCCGACGATGTAATCGTCCGGCACGGCCAGGGCGGCGATGCCCGAGGCTTCCAGCTGCTTGACGTGGCGCGCGGTGATGCGCTTGCCGGCTTCCACGATGACCTTGTCACCGTCGGCCAGGTCGAAGCCCAGGGTTTCACCACGCAGGCGCTCGGCGACCAGCTCCAGCTGCACGCCTTCGTCGGGGTTGATGTGGAACGTGTTGATCTCGAAGAACTCGGCCAGCATCTCTTCGTTGCTGTAGCCAAGCGCGCGCAGCAGGATCGACACCGGCAGCTTGCGACGGCGATCGATACGGGTGAACAGCGCATCCTTCGGGTCGAACTCGAAGTCCAGCCAGGAACCGCGGTACGGGATGATGCGGGCGCTGTACAGCAGCTTGCCCGAGCTGTGGGTCTTGCCACGGTCGTGGTCGAAGAACACACCCGGCGAGCGGTGCAGCTGGGAGACGATGACGCGCTCGGTGCCGTTGACGATGAAGGTGCCGTTCTCGGTCATCAGCGGGATCTCGCCGAGGTAGACCTCCTGCTCCTTCACGTACTTGATGGCCTTGGTCGACGACTCACGGTCGTAGATCACCAGGCGCACGGTCACCCGCAACGGCGCGCCGTAGCTCATGCCACGCTGGCGGCACTCGCGCTCGTCGAACACCGGTTCGCCCAGCTTGTAGCCGACATATTCCAGCGCGGCATTGCCGCTGTAGCTGGAGATGGGGAAGACGGACTTCAGTGCGGCGTGCAGGCCGTGGTCCGTGCGCTTGGCCGGATCGACGTTTTCCTGCAGGAACTCGCGGTAGGAATCCACCTGGATGGCGAGCAGGAACGGCACTTCGAGAATCGCGCGCGACTTGGCGAAATCCTTGCGGATGCGCTTCTTCTCGGTGAACGAATAGGACGTCATGAGATCTTCCACCTTGTTGTGCGGGGCGTGCGTCCACGACCCAAAAGAAAACTTGAAATTGTCAGTTGGAAGTCGCTGGTATTGCCGGCACCAGCACGCCTTCTATTGCTACTTCCAACTGCCAACTTGACTGCATCTGCTTGACCGCCGCCGCGCTTGGCGCTGGCCGGACGGGCCTTTTCCTGCAGCCCGTGTTGGGCTTTTTTCAACGATGTTCGGGGTACCGCATGAAACGACCAAAGGCCGGGGGCTTTACGCCCCCAGCCTTGGCTGCATCGCCGGAAATCGATGGCGACGCAAGGGATCTGCTTACTTGACTTCGACAGTCGCGCCAGCAGCTTCCAGGTCCTTCTTGATCTTCTCGGCTTCGTCCTTCGACGCGCCTTCCTTCACGACGCCGCCGGCTTCGGTCAGGTCCTTCGCTTCCTTCAGGCCCAGGCCGGTGATGGCGCGGACGGCCTTGATCACTTCGACCTTCTTGTCGCCCGGCGACTTCAGGGTCACGGTGAATTCGGTCTGCTCTTCAACAGCGGCAGCCGGGCCAGCGGCAGCAGCCACGGCGACCGGAGCAGCGGCGGAAACGCCGAACTTCTCTTCGATGGCCTTGACTAGCTCCATCACTTCCATCAGGGACTTCGAGGCGATGGCTTCGACGATCTGTTCGTTGGAAAGGGACATTTTGATTACCTTTGAATGATTTTCTGGGTTGAGGTTCCGTCAGGAACCACGGTAGGTCGAAACTCAGGCGGTCTCGGCGACCGGCTCAGCAGCAGCAGCGGCTTCGCCACCACCCAGCTGATCCGCCAGTGCCTTGTTGGCGCGCGCGAACATCGTGACCGGCTCGGTCAGGACGCGTGCCAGCATTGCCAGGGCCTGGTCGAGGGTCGGCAGCGAGGCCAACACGTCAACGTGGCTTGCCGGGAACACTTCGCCACCAATGGCGACAACCTTGGGCTGCAGCTTATCGTTGCCCTTGGCGAATTCCTTGATCAGGCGACCGGCTGCGCCGGGCTCCTCGAGCGAGAACGCATACAGCAGCGGACCGACCAGCTTGTCCTGCGCACATGCGAATTCGGTGCCTTCAACGGCACGCGAGGCCAGGGTGTTCTTGACAACTTTCAAGAAAACGCCGGTTTCACGAGCCTGCTTGCGCATCGCGGTCATCTGGGAGACCGTGGTGCCAGCGTATTCGGCTGCGATCAAGGAGTGGGCCTTGGCGGCGATGTCTGCCAGCTCCGCGACTACTTCTTGCTTCTGGGACAGATTGAGAGCCATTGCACTCCTCCGATTGAACTCCGCTTACGGCTCCTGCCGTTTGCGGTCCTGGGCGGCGTCCTTCCTGGACACCGGGAACATCGGGTTGATGTTCCGGGGGGTGGGCCGTTCCAGACCTGGACTCAACCTGGGGTTACCCAGGATTGCGTGAACCAGAAAAACTCCAGAAGGGCACCATCTACGCAGGGTGATCCGGATGGATCGATTAAGCGTTCGTGACTGCTCCGGCGGCGACTCCCTGCCAAATCGAGCTTCCGTGCCCGTCGCCGGCATGCCACGACCGCACCTGCGGTCTTTGACGGCTGCCACCGGCGATGCGCTGCCGGCGGTTGCCTTCAAATGGGACGGATGCGGGACCCGGGGGCCCCACATCCGCTTCAAACGATTACTTCAGGGTCAGGGTCGACTGGTCGACAGTGACGCCCGGGCCCATCGTCGAGCTGACCGACACCTTCTGCAGGTACAGGCCCTTCGAGGTGGCCGGCTTGGCCTTGATCAGGTCCAGCAGCAGCGCCTGCAGGTTCGACTTCAGCGCTTCGTCTTCGAAGCTGGCCTTGCCGATGGTGCAGTGGATGATGCCGGCCTTGTCGGTGCGGTAACGCACCTGGCCCGACTTGGCGTTCTTGACGGCTTCACCCGGGTTGGCCGAAACGGTGCCGACCTTCGGGTTCGGCATCAGGCCGCGCGGGCCGAGCACGGTGCCCAGCTTACCCACGACGCGCATCGCGTCCGGGGTCGCGATCACGACGTCATAGTTCAGATCACCGGCCTGCATCTTCTCGGCCAGGTCGTCCATGCCGACGGCTTCGGCGCCAGCGGCCAGGGCTTCGTCAGCCTTGGCACCGGCCGGTGCGAACACCGCAACGCGGACCGACTTGCCGGTACCGGCCGGCAGCACGGTGGAACCGCGCACCTGCTGGTCGGACTTCTTGGCGTCCACGCCCAGGCGCACAGCCACGTCGATCGACTCGACGAACTTGGCGCTGGCAGTGGTCTTCAGGATCTTGATCGCGTCTTCGAAGCCATACGACTTGCCCGGGACGACGGCGGCCTTCAGGGCCTTTTCACGCTTGTTCAGTGCCATTTTATTAGCCCTCCACCACGATGCCGATAGAACGGGCCGAGCCGGCGATGGTACGCACGGCGGCGTCCAGGTCAGCGGCGGTCAGGTCGGGTTCCTTCGCCTTGGCGATCTCTTCCAGCTGCTTGCGGGTGACCTTGCCGACCTTCTCGGTGTTCGGGCGCTTGGAGCCCGACGAGATGCCAGCAGCCTTCTTCAGCAGGGTGGTCGCCGGGGTGCTCTTGGTGATGAAGGTGAACGTACGGTCCGAATAGGCCGTGATGATCACCGGAACCGGCAGGCCCGGCTCGAGCTTCTGCGTGGCGGCATTGAAGGCCTTGCAGAATTCCATGATGTTCAGGCCGCGCTGACCCAGCGCAGGACCGACCGGCGGCGAGGGGTTGGCCTGACCGGCCTTCACCTGCAGCTTGATGTAACCGACAACTTTCTTTGCCATGAGTATGCTCTCCGGGTGCTAGCGCCTTACGACAACAGGCTCCCCATCGGACCGGGAATCACGCGTCCCGGCATCGCGTTTTTGAATACACGCCGAAGGCCACCTTTCGGCGGCCTTCACTTTTGCCAGTTCCCTGGCAGGAAGCCGGACACTATACCAGCCCTACCCGGCAGTGTCGAGCGCACTCGACACAACGGGCTATCAGCCGGTGGCCTTCTCGACCTGGCCGAACTCGAGCTCGACCGGGGTGGCGCGACCGAAGATCAGCACCGAGACGCGCAGGCGGCTCTTCTCGTAATTGACTTCTTCCACGACGCCATTGAAGTCGTTGAACGGGCCGTCGGTGACGCGGACCATCTGGCCCGGCTCGAACAGCACCTTCGGACGCGGCTTCTCGATCCCGTCCTGGACCCGGTTCAGGATGGCCTCGGCCTCCGAATCGGCGATCGGCAGTGGACGATCGGCGGTACCGCCGATGAAGCCCAGCACGCGCGAGGTGTCCTTCACCAGATGCCAGCTTTCGCTGTCGATGCGCGGAATGCCGCCTTCTTCGTGGGTCTCGATCTGGACCAGCACGTAGCCGGGGAAGAACTTGCGTTCGGAGCGGCGCTTCTGGCCAGCGCGCATCTCGACCACTTCTTCGGTCGGGACCAGCACATCACCAAACAGCTCCTGCTTCTCTTCACGAACGATGCGATCGCGCAGCGCCTGCGCAACCGACTTCTCGAAGCCTGAATAGGCGTGAACAACGTACCAGCGCTTCATGGGTATCTCCTTACCGGCTCAGGAACAGCTGAGTCAGTTTCTGAATGACGAAGTCGAACCCACCCAGCAGCAGGCTGAGGATGATCACAACGACGATGACGACCCAGGTCATCCGGATGGCTTCCTGGCGCGTCGGCCAGACCACTTTGCGCAGCTCGAAGCGCGACTCGGACAGGAATTCGCGGGTATCGCGGCCTTTCCCGGTCAGCATGAAAACGGCAATACCGCCCGCCAGGCCGACAATGACGGCCAGCGCGCGGATCTGACCGGCCCATGCACCCAGCTGGGCGGCACGACCGGAGTCTGCAGAGAACCAGAACCACACGAACAGTCCGGCCAGCACCAACAGGGCTGCGGCGACGTACTTGACGAGGTCTCCACCAGAAGTGGACGTATCCTTGGAGTGTTCGATCTTGCTGTTCATCCGGCTCGGGCTGCTTTAGCGGCGGACCGCTGGTTAGGAAGGCAGATGGCACGCCAGGAGGGACTCGAACCCCCAACCTGCGGTTTTGGAGACCGCTGCTCTGCCAATTGAGCTACTGGCGTACGTTATAAACTTTGCCTTGCCTTAGACGGCGAAGGCGGACCGAGGTTCCCGGCCCGCCACTCGCGCGACCGGCAGCTTTACAAAAACCGCCGGTAGTG
>NZ_PJAY01000043.1:0-46090 GCF_002836635.1 Stenotrophomonas sp. Bg11-02 | reverse complement strand
GCAGCGTCAGATGTGTATACGAGCCAGCTTCCACCGCGAAGCATTCATCCGGGCGCGGCTGCGGCGGGTTGAAACTCACCGGCACCTGGATCGTGGCGGGCATCTTCTGGCCATTGCGGCTGGCGGCGTTGAACTGCCAGCCCTGCACGGCGGTGCGCGCCTGTTCGTCCAGCTGCGGGTTGCCGCTGCTGGTCAGCTGGGTCACTTCGGTGGGCTTGCCTTCCACTCCTACCACGACCTTCAGGGTGGTGGTGCCGCCCACGCCGCTGCAGGCCAGTTCGATCGGGTACTGCGGCGGCGGGGTCTTGACCGCGGCGACTTCGGTCGGCGGGGTGGCCGGCGCGGCCGGGGTCGCCGGCTCGCCGGAACCACCGCAGGCGGCCAGGCCGGTGGCGAGCAGGGGCAGGATCAACAGGCGCAGGGTCATGGCAGTCACTCCGTCAGGGCCGATGCTTTGGCAGCGCAGATGAAATCGTTCTCGCTCAGCCCGCCCACGTCGTGCGTGGAATAACGCACCACGGCGCGGTCGTAATGCACCCCCAGGTCCGGGTGGTGGTCCTCGCGGTGGGCGATGAAGGCCAGCGCATTGACGAAGGCGAGCGTGTGGTAATAGTCCTTGAAGCGGAAGGTGCGCTGCAGGGCCTGGCCGTTCTCGACCAGTTCCCAGCCGGGCACCTGCGGCAGCAGTTCCGCCAGCCTGGCCTGCCCCAGGCGGTGCTCGTTGCCCCGGCGGGGGATGCAATGGGCCTGTTCCAGCGGGACCAGATCGTTCATGGAATGCTCTACCTCTGAAATCGTTGACTGAACATTGCGCGGTCCAGTGTATAAACCGAATGATCGCGTAACAGGTACTTCGTTAGAATAGCCCGATGATCCAGATCTCCGACACCGCCCAGACCCATTTCCGCAAGTTGATCGAACGCGAAGGCGTGCCTGGCATGGGCGTGCGCGTGTCCGCGGTCGACCCCGGCACCCCCCGCGCCGATGCCCGGCTTGAGTTCGCCGAACCGGCCGACCTGCTCGGCGACGAGTGGGCGGTGGACTGCGACGGCTTCACCTTGTACGTGGCCTCCGACAGCGTGGGCTGGCTGGACGGCGCCGAGATCGACATCGTCACCGGCAACGCCGGCGGCCAGCAGCTGACCATCAAGGCGCCGCGCATAAAGGGGGAAGCACCCGGTGATGCGGCCTCGCTGGTGGAGCGCGTGCACTGGGTGGTGGAGAACGAGGTCAATCCGCAGCTTGCCTCGCACGGTGGCAAGGTCGCGGTGCAGGAAGTGTCCGCCGACGGCGTGGTACTGCTGCGCTTCGGTGGCGGCTGCCAGGGCTGCGGGATGGCCGATGTCACGTTGAAGCAGGGAATCGAGAAGACGCTGATGGGCCGGGTTCCGGGCATCACGGCGGTACGTGATGCCACCGACCACGATAGTGGGCAGGCGCCGTACATGCCGCGCGGCAACGTCGCCTGACGCCCGCTGCGTGCCGTCATCCCGGGCTGCACAGTGGATCGAGGCCCTGCTGGCGCGCCAGCAGGAGCCGCCCATTCTGGAAAAGAAGACCGGCCTGCCGTATGGGTGGGCCATCTGGCTGCGCGCGCGTCCGCCGCTGCCGCGTCCCCAGCATGCGCGTGAGCTGGTTGCGGTGCTGCTGCCGCGGCCACTACCGGCCAGCAGTGGGCGCCTGCCGGGACTGACGATGTGGCAGGCGCTGCGTCGCCTGGGATGGCAGCAATGGGATCCGGCCCCGCGCGACCAGCGCTGGATGCGCTGGACTTCGGCAGGGGTGAGCCTGCTGTTGCACCTGCTGTTTGCCTTCCTGCTGCTGTGGGTGGCACTGGTGCGCTCTTCGCAGCCGGATACCCAGGGTGGGGAGGGCGAGCGGGTGCAGGTGGACTTCATCGGGCAAGGCGCGCAGGAAGGTGGCGGCGAGCAGCCCGGCAGCGAGGCCGCAGCAGCTGCCGAGGCCGGTGCGGCTTCGGCGGACGGCCCAGCGGCACCCCCGTCCGAAGCACGGGACAGCGCGTCGGCAGCGTCCACCGCAGCGGCGCAGCCGGCCCCGGCCGCAGCCGCTGCCGCGCCTGCGATGGTGTCCGAACCCACGCCTGCCGAGCCGACGCCGCCTGCACCGACGCCTCCGCTGCCGACGCCGCCGGTACAGGCGACGGACGTGGCCGAGGCAACAACCGATTTCGTGGTGCCGCCGGTCAGCGTGCCGCGTACCGAAGTCACCGTGGTCCCGCGCCAGGCGGCACCGTCGGTTCGCGAACGCGAGGTGCAGGTCGTGCAGGCCCCGGTCGTGGTCACGCCGCGTCCGGTAACGCCCGTGCGCACCCGTGCGCCGTCTGAAACCATGGTGCAGGTGCGTGAGCGCGAGGTCCCGCTTGCGGTGCAGGCGCCGGCGCCGATGCGACTGCCGCCGTCCGAGGTGACGGTGCAGGTTGCCCCGCGTGAGCCCACCGTCGTGCGCGAACGCGAAGTAACTGCCGTGACCGCGCCTGCGATCAGCGTGCCGACGGTGCCGGGGCGCGAGCCGGCGCTGCGCACGCGACCCAGTCCCGAGCCGACCGTGCGCGAACGTGCCGTTGCCAACGCCGCTGCCAGCGCCAGCCCGCGCCCGTCAGCGACCGCGGCTGCCCAGGCCTCATCGTCTTCTTCAGCGGCTGCAGCGGCTTCGGCATCTACCGCCGCATCGCGCGCGCCGGGCCAGGCGGGTGCGCAGGCGCGTCCCACGCCGGGCAACTGGGCCACGCCGGCGCGCGGTGATGATTGGGGTGCATCCACCCGTGATCGTCCCGGCAGCAGTGCGGGCGCGCAGGCCAATCGTGATGCCGGGCAGGGCAGCGGCGTCTTCAACGCGGACGGCAGCGTGCGCGTTCCCGGCCAGGACGGCGCCAGCAACACCGATCGCGGTGCGCCTGGCGGCGACAACGATGGCTGGAGCCGCGACCGCATCGCGCAGTCCGGCACCTGGCTCAAGCGACCGCCGTATGACTACACCCCGACCTCGTTCGACAAGTATTGGGTGCCCAATGAATCGCTGCTTGCCGAGTGGGTGCGGCGCGGCGTGCAGTCGGTCGAAATCCCGCTGCCGGGTACCAGCACGAAGATTTCCTGCGTGATTTCGGTGCTGCAGTTCGGCGGTGGGTGCGGCCTCAACGATCCGAACATGCAGGACCAGCCGGCCATCGCGCGTCCGCCGCCGGACATTCCGTTCAAGAAAGAGCTGCAGGAAGACAACGGCAGCGTCCGCTGACCGCTCAGTATCCGCTGGACAGGAACGCCCACAGCGGCAGGTCCTGCTCGGCCCAGTACTGGCTGGCTTCGTCGAGGATCTCCAGCAGGGTGTCGAAGCTGGCCGCGTCCTGCGCACGCAGGACGTCGATGCGGTCCAGGAACAGTGCGTGCCCGCCTGCGGCGCCCAGCCACGACAGGTCGCGCAGGTTGTCATACAGCGCGTCCCAGTTGCCGCCGGACCCGGCGGGGAAATCCAGCTGCGCGGCAAGTCGTGCAAGGAGCGTGCGTTTGTCTGCGACGCCTTCCAGATCGACCCGGCGCACCAGCAGGCCGGCATCGCGCATGGCGGCGGCGAGCGCGGCCTCGTCGCCCTCTCCTATCGCATACACGCCAGCGTTGTTGAGGTCATGCAGGCCCAGGCCGAAGGCATCGTGGGTCATGGCACGGCCCCCTGCGCGGGTACATTGAAGCTGCGGAAGCTTTCGTAATGATCGCTGGTGTAATACCAGGCATCCGGTGGCTTGCCGCCGGTGATGATGCGGCGTGCGCCGCGGTTGCCGGCGCCCGGCGTTTCCACGGTGTACTCGCGGTAATAACCGCGCTCGCGTTGCGGCAGCCGCTGCTCACGGTTGCCGAATACGCTGCCGTCCTGGCGATGCGGGAACGGGCCGCCGCGCTGGATCAGCGCGATCGTCTGGCGCGCTTCGGCGGGCAGGAAGCCCGGCAGCGCGGCATGGGCCGCCGGCGCGGCCGAGGTGGCCGCCGGCGCCGGCGTGCCGGACAGGCTGGGCGCGAACTGCGGCTTGGCCGGGCGCTGCAGGAAATGGTTGCCCACCAGCCCGAGCAGCAGCAGGGCGATGGCGGTAATCAGCAGGCGGGGATTGCGCATGGCGATGGCAGGCGTGGAAACAGTGGCCACTGTAACGCCGCCGGACTGCATCGCGCATGAGGGCCACGCTGTCGCACCACGGTCACCTGCAGGACGAAGTTTCCTTTACATCCCTCTTGGTAATCTTCACACCTGTCCCCATCATTTACCGTGCACCACCTGGCGTCAGCCAGGTCCCCAAGCTACGAGGAGATGCACCATGGCCTACACCCTGCCCAAGCTGTCCTACGCCTATGACGCCCTGGAACCGCATATCGATGCGGCCACCATGGAGATCCACCACACCAAGCATCACCAGACCTACATCAACAACGTCAACGCAGCGCTGGAAGGCACCGAGTACGCCGACCTGCCGGTTGAAGAGCTGGTCAAGAAGCTGAAGTCGCTGCCGGAGAACCTGCAGGGCCCGGTGCGCAACAACGGGGGCGGCCATGCCAACCATTCGTTGTTCTGGACCGTGATGGCGCCCAGCGCCGGCGGCAATCCGGTCGGTGAGGTGGCCAAGAAGATCGACAGCGATCTCGGTGGCTTCGACAAGTTCAAGGACGCCTTCACCAAGGCGGCGCTGACGCGCTTCGGCAGCGGCTGGGCGTGGCTGAGCGTTACCCCGGACAAGAAGGTCGTGGTGGAAAGCACCGGCAACCAGGACAGCCCGCTGATGGAAGGCAACACGCCGATCCTCGGCCTGGATGTCTGGGAGCACGCGTATTACCTGAAGTACCAGAACCGTCGGCCGGAATACATCGGCGCGTTCTTCAACGTGATCGACTGGAATGAAGTCGAGCGTCGTTACCAGGAAGCAGTTGCCTGATCGCAACAGCGTTCCGGTAGAACCAGCAGGGCCGCGCATTCCAGCGCGGCCCTTTTTCGTTGCGCCGGTGCGCAGCGTCGCGTCAGCCGGCCGGAGCCTGCAGTCGCAGCACGGCCATCACGCCAAGTGGCAGCAGCGGCATTTCACCCTCGGCCGGCAGTTCGATGCGCTGCTGGCGCTTTCCGCTGAAGGATTTGACCTGGAACAGCACGTCCAGTCCGTGGCTGTCGACGCTGCCGTTCGCCGCGCCGGGCTTTTCCGCCCGTGCCGAGGGGTTGCGCCGCGCCGGTTGGAAGCCGGGCATGCCGCGCACCACCTCGCTGCTGCTGGCGGAAAAATCACCGGCGACCAGGCTCGGGTGGCCGTCGGAGGTCGCGGCGATCCAGGCCATCAGGTCGTTGGTCTGGTGCTGGCGGTTGACCGCGGTATCCGGCTCTGGCCGCAACCGTGCCACATAGATGTTGACCTGCCCCTCGCCGACGGCGACGCGCATCATGCCCGCAGCGCTGAAGCGTCCCGGGGGATGCAGCAGGGTGACGCCGTCTTCCTCCACGCGCAGCCGGCTGAGCATCGCGCTGCCGTGTCGCTGGGCCTGGCTGGGCGGATCGGAGGTGATGAAATCGCAGCTGTAGCGCAGCCGGCTGGCAAGCCAGCAGGCCGGGTTGCGACGACCCTCCTGCAGTACCGACTGCACCGTGATCACGTCCGGTCGAAGGGTGGCCAGCAGCTGGGCGATCGCTTCGCGACGATGCTCCCAGCCCGGATCCTCCTGTGCGGGCAGCTGCAGGCTGGCCACGCTGAGTTCGGCAAGCGGGCTTGCCGCCGCCGGCTGGGCACGGACCACCAGGGGAGCCAACAACAGGCCAACGCACAGCAACAGGGGGAAAGGAGGGGTGCGCATAACGATAAGTTTACGCTTGCGCCGTGCAGGCGTCGTGACCCCGCAGCGTCTCTGCCATGCTTTTAAAGCGCTGTCATGCAGCCCTGCAGCGTGCGCTGGGTGCCTTGATTCCGGTAACCTTGGCGCTTTAGTGTCCGCAGGAAAGCCTTACAGGATGAGCCATAACGCAGTCGCCCCCGCCGGCAAGGGATCCATGCCGCGCCAGATCCCGTACATCATCGGCAACGAGGCCTGCGAGCGCTTCAGCTTCTACGGCATGCGCAACATCCTGGTGCAGTTCCTGATCACCTCGCTGCTGCTGCAGGAGATCACCGCCGAAGGCCGTGCCGGTGAAGCCAAGGACATCATGCACAGCTTCATGATCGGCGTGTATTTCTTCCCGCTGCTCGGTGGCTGGCTGGCCGACAGATTCTTCGGCAAGTACCACACCATCCTGTGGTTCAGCCTGATCTACTGTGTCGGCCACCTGTGCCTGGCGCTGTTCGAAGGCAGTCGCGGCGGCTTCTTCTTCGGCCTGGGGTTGATCGCGCTGGGCGCCGGTGGCATCAAGCCGCTGGTTGCTTCGTTCATGGGCGACCAGTTCGACCAGGGCAACAAGCACCTGGCGAAACTGGTCTTCGATGCCTTCTACTGGATCATCAACTTCGGCTCGCTGTTCGCCTCGCTGCTGATTCCGCTGGTGCTGAAGAACTGGGGTCCGCAGTGGGCCTTCGGCATCCCCGGCATCCTCATGTTCATCGCGACCTTCGTGTTCTGGCTGGGGCGCAAGCGCTACGTGCTGACTCCGCTGCCACCGAAGGACCCGCATTCGTTCGCCAACGTGGTGCGCACGGCACTGACCGCGCGCGTCGAAGGCCGTGGCCGTCCTGGCCTGGGGCTGGCCATTGCAGGCGTGGTGTTGGCGATTGCTTCGTTCGGGCTGGTCGGCACGCTGGGAATCGTGATCTGCCTGTGCCTGGCGCTGGTCTCGGTGCTGGCAGGCATCGGTGGCGGCACCTGGATGCAGCTGGACCGGGCCCGTGCGGTGCATCCGGCCGAGGCCGTCGAAGGCGTGCGCTCGGTGCTGCGCGTGCTGGTGATCTTCGCGCTGACCACGCCGTTCTTCTCGCTGTTCGACCAGAAGGCCTCCACCTGGGTGCTGCAGGGCCAGCAGATGCAGATGCCCAGCTGGTTCACCGCCTCGCAGATGCAGGCCTTGAATCCGCTGCTGGTGATGATCCTGATTCCGTTCAACAACCTGGTGCTGTACCCGGCGCTGCGCCGTTTCGGCTTCGAACCCACCGCGCTGCGCCGGATGACCGCCGGCATCGCCTTCAGCGGCCTGGCGTGGATCGTGGTCGGCGGCATCCAGGTGGTGATGGACGGCGGCAACGCGATGTCGATCTTCTGGCAGATGCTGCCGTACGCGCTGCTGACCTTCGGTGAAGTGCTGGTGTCGGCGACCGGGCTTGAATTCGCCTACAGCCAGGCGCCGCAGGCTATGAAGGGGGTGGTGATGAGCTTCTGGAACCTGACCACCACCATCGGCAACCTGTGGGTGCTGCTGTCCAACGCCGCGGTGCGCAACGATACGGTGACCCACCAGATCGCCAGTACCGGGCTGAGCGAAGCGGCGTTCCTGATGTTCTTCTTCGCTGGCTTCGCGTTCGTCGCCGCACTGGCCTTTGGCTGGTATGCGCGCCGTTACCGCATGGTCGACAACTACCGCGCCGCCTGAGCCTGACATGACGCCCGTAAACCTCCTGCTGATCGCCATCACCGCCATCGTTTCCTACCTGGCGTTCAACAACCGCAAGCTGGCCGACCGGCTGATCCTGTGGCCACCGGCGGTGGATCGCCACCGCCAGTACGACCGGCTGGTGACCTACGGCTTCATCCACGCCGACTGGCCGCACCTGATCTTCAACATGATCACGCTGTTCTTCTTCGGCGGCCAGATCGAAACGGTGATGGTGCAGCTGTCCGGCAGCTACCTGACCTATCCGGCGTTCTATCTGGGGGCGCTGGTGGTGTCCATCCTGCCCAGCTACATCAAGAACCAGAAGAATCCCAACTACCTCAGCCTGGGCGCGTCAGGGGCGGTGTCGGCGGTGCTGTTCGCCTTCATCCTGCTCAGCCCGTGGACGATCATCCTGGTGTTCTTCATCCCGGCGCCGGCCATCCTGTACGCGGTGTTCTACGTGGGCTACAGCATCTGGATGGACAAGAAGGGCGGGGACCGCATCAACCACAGCGCGCACCTGGCCGGTGCGGCATTCGGCGTGCTGTTCCTGCTGGCGATGAACCCGGGCATCTTCAACCACTTCCTGCGCGAGCTGTCCAACCCGCGCTTCGGCCTGGGCGGCTGAGGCGCGCGCGGCGACCGGCGGGCGGCTAGCGCGTCCGCGGGGTCCCGCTGTCCACGCCATAGGTATCCAGCAGGCGGGTGAAGACTTCTTCGCCGATCTGCTGGAACTGCGTCTGCTCGGTGTGACCCTCCACGGCAAGCTGCAGCAGGCCTTCCAGCAGCGCGTCATCGGTGGCGGCCGCATCGGCGGACGGAGCAGGGGGGTGTCGCATGGGAACCTCCTGGGAAAGGGGCGGGCGGACCCGGCAGGGCCTTCCAGTGCGCCCCGTCGACAGGGGTATCGGCCGCGGCCGGCCACGCTTTAGCGGTCGATGTGTCCGGGGCAGATAGCGCTTGCCCCTGTTCAGGCTTCACACGATCATGGCGGCAGGCTGCGCACCATCAGCGGTGCTGCCCCAGGAGATCGGTCCCATGGCTTCGGTCACGCCCCCCGGATTGGCTTACGAGGTCACCCATGAGGTGGCTGCGCACCGCTTCACCGCACGGGTGCAAGGTCATCTGGCGTTGCTGGATTACCAGCTCAAGCGGCGCCGCATGGTGATCACCCACACCGAGGTACCCGATGCCATCGGCGGGCGCGGCATCGCCGGGGAACTGACCCGCGTGGCGCTGCGCTGGGCGCGCGACAACAAATACAAAGTGGTTCCCGCGTGCGCTTACGCGGAGGCGTTCTTTGAACGTCACGAAGAATTCAATGACCTGCTGGCCTGATCGGCCGACGGGGTTCGTTCCAGAAAGGAAACCGATACATGTCGCTGCCAGTCCAGGGGAAATCGATGAAGTCGTTGCGCCATAAACTGCCTGCCGCCGGGGTGCTGGGCGTGGCCATCGCGGCCATGCTGCTGGCCGGGTGTGGGCGCGAGGATGGCAACAGCGCTGGGCCCCAGCCTGCCGCCGCCGATACCGCCGGGCAGCTGCCGGCGCCGGTGGCCGAAGCACCCGCCGATGCACCGGTAGCGCTTGCCGATGTGATCGAGACCAGCCCGCAGGCGGTGGTCGGCATCAGTTATGCAGCCGGGCTGGACCAGTATCCGGGGCTGGCCAAGGCGCTGCAGGACTACGCTGCCGCTGCGCGTGGCGAGCTGCAGCAGGCCCTCGATGGGCTGGGCAACGACAAGCCGACGATGCCGTACGAGTTGTCGCTGGCGTTTGAAAAGCAGCTGGAAACCCCGGAGCTGGTGGCGGTGCGCGCCGAGGGCAGCCGCTACACCGGCGGTGCCCACGGCGAGCCGCTGGTCGCCCGCTTCGTCTGGCTGCCCGGCCCGCAGCAGATGCTGACCGCCGACCACCTGGTGCCGGACGCCAAGGGGTGGAAGGCGATCAGTGACTTCGTGGCCGACCAGCTGCGCGAGCGCGTAGCGACGCGCCTGAGCAGCGAGGACATGGAGCCGGGCGAGCTGCAGGAATCGCTGCGCAGCGCCTCGCGGATGATCAACGAAGGCACCGGCGCCCGGCCGGACAACTTCCGCCAGTTCGAACCGATGACCGATGCCGCCGGCAAGGTGACCGGACTGCGGTTCGTGTTCCCCCCCTACCAGGTCGGTCCCTACTCCGAAGGCACCCAGACCGCCGAGGTACCGGCGTCCGTGCTGGTGCCGCATGTGGCGCCGGAGTACGCCGGACTGTTCGCCCACGGCTGAGCAGGGAGGTGACGGTGGACGCCGCGCTGCAGGTTCGGCTCACCGCGCTGATGCAGGAAGCCGGCGTCACCCTCGGCGGCGCGCGGCCCCAGGATATCCACGTCCATGACCCGCGCTTCCACGCGCGGGTGCTGGCGGGCGGGTCGCTGGCGCTCGGCGAGAGTTACATGGATGGATGGTGGGATGCCAACCAGCTCGATTGCTTCCTGCTGCACCTGCTGCAGGCCCACCTGGACGAGCGCGTGCACAGTTGGCGTGAGTTGGCCGATGCGGTCCGCGCACGCCTGGTCAACGTGCAGGCCGGGCAGCGCAGTTTCGAAGTCGGGCGCCGCCACTATGATCTCGGCAACGACCTGTACGCGGCCATGCTGGGACAGCGCCTGGTGTACAGCTGCGGGTACTGGCGGCAGGCCCAGGACCTGGATGCCGCACAGGAAGCCAAACTGGACCTTGTCTGCCGCAAGCTGGCGCTGCGTCCCGGCCAGCGCGTGCTCGACATCGGCTGCGGCTGGGGGGAAGCGTTGAAGTTCGCCTGCGAACGCTACGGCGTCAGTGGCGTGGGTGTGACCATCTCCGAAGAACAGGCCGCGTATGCGCGCGGGCGCTGCGCAGGATTGCCGGTGGAGATCCGGCTGCAGGATTACCGCGCGCTGGATGAGCGCTTCGATGCGGTGTTCTCCATCGGCATGTTCGAACACGTGGGCGAACGCAACTATCGCGCGTTCTTCGACGTGGCCCGGCGTTGCCTGGCGCCGGACGGCTTGCTGCTGCTGCATACCATCGGGCGAAATTTCAGCGGCCACCGCACCGATCCATGGATCGCCCGTTACATTTTCCCCAACTCGATGCTGCCTTCGGCGGCGCAGATCACGCGCGCGTTCGAGGGCCGCTTCGTGCTTGAAGACTGGCATGGCTTCGGCACCGACTACGACCTGACGCTGCAGGCATGGCGGCGCAACGTGGAAGCGGCCTGGCCGCGGCTGGATCGGCAGCGTTACGACGAGCGCTTCAAGCGCATGTGGCGCTTCTACCTGGCCGGTTCGATGGCCGCGTTCCGCTGCCGGCATGCCCAGTTGTGGCAACTGGTGCTGTCGCCGGAAGGCGTGCCGGGCGGGTACGTGGCGCCGCGTTGAGGCCGCCTGCAAAAAAAAACGCCCGGTTACCCGGGCGTTTTCCATTCAACGTTGCTGCAGGCGCTGTTTACTTGCCGGCACCGGTCAGGCCACGCTTCTCCAGCAGCGGCTCGATCTGCGGCTCATGGCCGGCGAAGTCGCGGAACAGCTGCATCGCATCCACGCTGCCGCCGCGCGACAGCAGGGTCTTGCGGAAGTGGTCGCCGTTCTTGCGGCTCAGGCCGCCGTTCTCGTTGAACCACTTCTGGGTGTTGGCGTCGAGCACTTCGGACCAGATGTAGGCGTAGTAGCCGGCTGAGTAGCCGCCCATGATGTGGCTGAAGTACGGGGTCTTGTAACGCGGCGGCACCGGCGCGTAGAAGATGCCGTCCTTGGCCAGTGCGGCGGCTTCGAACTTCATCACCTCGGCGGCGGCCGGGACCTGGTCCGCGCTGATCTGGTGCCAGCGCTGGTCCAGCATCGCCGCACCCAGGTATTCGGTGGTGGCGAAGCCCTGGTTGAACTTGGCCGCGGCGACCACCTTGTCCAGCAGCGCCTGCGGCATCGCCGAACCATTCTGGTAGTGCTTGGCGTAGTTCTTCAGGATGACCGGATTGTCAGCCCACATCTCGTTGACCTGCGAGGGGAACTCGACGAAGTCGCGCGGCACCGAGGTGCCGGAGAAATACGGGTACTTCACGTTGGAGAACATGCCGTGCAGCGCATGGCCGAACTCGTGGAAGGTGGTGGTCACTTCATCCCAGGTCAGCAGGGTCGGCTTTCCGGCCGGCGGCTTGGGGATGTTGAGGTGGTTGGCCACCACCGGCTTGAAGCCGGACAGTCCGGACTGCGAAACGTAGGAGTTCATCCATGCACCGCCACGCTTGGACGCGCGTGCATAGGGGTCGAAGATGAAGATCGCCAGCTGGCTGCCGTCGGCATCGAACACGTCGTACACGGTGACGTCTTCGTGGTAGACCGGCAGGTCGGTGCGCTGCTTGAAGGTCAGGCCGAATTCGAGTTCAGCGGCATGGAACACGCCGTCTTCCAGCACCGTCTTCATTTCGAAGTACGGCTTGAGCTGGGATTCGTCGAAGTTGTACTTGGCCTGGCGCACCTTCTCGCTGTAGAACGCCCAGTCCCAGGCTTCCAGCTTGAAGGTCGGCTTGCCGGCAGCCTTCTGTTCCTGGTCGATCATCGCCTGCAGGTCGGCCGCTTCGCGCTTGGCGTTGGCCACCGCGGCCGGGGCCAGCTGGCCCAGCATCGCGTTGACCGCTTCGGGGGTCTTGGCGGTCTGGTTGGTCAGGTTGTAGGCGGCGAAGTTGGGGAAGCCCATCAGCTTGGCCTTGTCGGCGCGCAGCTGCATGATGCGCGCCACCAGCGCGGTGTTGTCGAACTCACCGCCGCGGCTGCCGCGGGTGGTGGACGCTTCGTAGATCTTCTGGCGCAGCGCACGGTTGGCCAGGTTGGTCAGCGGCGGCTGGCCGGTGGTGTTGAGCAGGGTGATCACGTACTTGCCGTCCAGGCCGCGCGCCTTGGCCGCTTCGGCGGCGGCGGAGATCTGCTCCTGCGACAGGCCGTCAAGTTCCTTGACGTCGTCCACGGTGATCGCCGAGGCGTTCACTTCGGACTGCACGTTCTGGCTGAATTTGGTCCCCAGGTTGGCCAGCTCGGCGTTCATTTCCTTGAGCTTGGTCTTGTCCGCCTCGGACAGCTTGGCGCCGGCGCGCACGTAGTTCTCGTAGTACTTCTCGACCAGGCGAACGCCTTCGGCGTCCAGGCCCAGCTTGGCGCGGTCGTCATACAGCGCCTGGATGCGGGCGAACAGCTTGCCGTTCAGCGCGATCGCATCACCGTGGGCGGCAAAGCGCGCCGAATAGTCGGCCTGCAGCTTCTTGCGGGTGTCATTGGTATCGGCACCGACCAGGGCAAAGAACACGGTGGTGGCGCGGTCCAGCGTCTCACCGCTCTTCTCCAGCGCGATCAGGGTGTTTTCGAAGGTCGGCTTGGCCTTGTTGTTGGCGATGGCCTCCACTTCCTTCAGCTGCTGGGCCATGCCGGCGTCGAAGGCCGGCGCGAAGTCGCTGTCGGTGATCTTGTCGAACTGCGGATAGTGCAGCGGCAGCGGGCTGTCGGCGAAGAACGGGTTGGCCTGCTGCGCGGCGGTGCTGGCAGCCGGGGTGGCGGCGCCGGCGGAATAGGCGGGCAGGGCAAGGCCGAGGGTCATGGCCACGGCAAGGGCAAGGCGGGTGGTCAAGGCAAGGTACTCCACGAAGACAAGTCCCCGAGGGTAACCCGGCCCCGGACGAGTGGGCTTGTGTCGAAAGGCATGGACGTTCAGGCTGCTGGCTTGTTCCCTGCAGCGGCCGGCCGATGACCAGTGCCTTTGATTTCGACATGACCACGCTGGAAGGCGAGCGCGTTCCGCTGTCGTGCCATCGCGGAAAGCGGCTGCTGCTGGTCAACGTGGCCAGCCGCTGCGGCTTCACCCCGCAGTACACCGGCCTGGAACAGCTGTGGCAGGACTACCGTGAACACGGTCTTGTGGTGATCGGCTTTCCGTGCAACCAGTTCGGTGCGCAGGAGCCCGGCGATGCCGCCCAGATCCGTGCGTTCTGTTCGCTGGATTATCCGGTGAGCTTCCCGTTGTCGGCCAGGATCGAGGTCAACGGCCCGGCCGCCGACCCGTTGTGGCAGTGGTTGTCCACACAGAAACGCGGCCTGCTGGGCAGCGCGCGCATCAAGTGGAATTTCACCAAATTCCTGATCGACCGCGATGGCCAGGTGCAGTCCCGCTTCGCGCCCACCACCACCCCCGCACAGCTCCGCCGCCACCTCTGAACAGGGCACGGGGCCCCGCTTATTTCTCGACGAAGGCGCGTTCGAAGACGTAATGGCCAGGGCTGCCGATGCGCGGGGAGACCTGGAAGCCCTTGGCGTCCAGCACCGTGCGCAGATCGGCCAGCATCTGCGGGCTGCCACAGATCATCGCGCGGTCATTGGCCGGGTCTAGTTCCGGCAGGCCCAGGGTGCGCTGCATCTCGCCGCTTTCCAGCAGCGAGGTCAGCCGGCCCTGGTTGGCGAACGGCTCGCGGGTGACCGCCGGGTAATACAGCAGCTTGTCGCCGATTATCTCGCCCAGGAACTCGTGCTCGCGCAGTCCGCGTTCGAAGTAATCGCGGTAGGCCAGATCCTTTTCGTAACGCACGCCGTGGGTGAGGATCACCTTGTCGAAGCGCTCGTAGGTTTCCGGATCCTTGATCACCGACAGCCACGGCGCCATGCCGGTGCCGGTGCCCAGCAGGTACAGGTTCCTGCCCGGGTGCAGGTCGCTGATCAGCAGCGTGCCGGTCGGCTTCTTGCCGACCAGTACCTTGTCGCCCGGCTTGATGTGCTGCAGGCGCGAAGTCAGCGGGCCGTCCTGCACCTTGATGCTGAAGAACTCCAGGTTCTCTTCCCAGTTCGCGCTGGCGATGGAATACGCGCGCAGCAGTGGCCGCGCCTCGGTCTCCAGGCCGATCATCACGAACTGGCCGTTCTCGAAGCGGAACCCGCTGTCACGGGTCAGGGTGAAACTGAAGTAGGCATCGGTCCAGTGGCGGACCTCAAGCACCGTCTCGGCGCCGAAAGCAGCAGACATGGGGGTAGCGTATCCAGGAAATCGTCCCGCACATTCTACCCCGAATGAGACAGGTTCTCATTGGCCGTGATGAGAGGCGTTCATGACCACGGTTCAGCGATAACCGGCAGCCTGCAGCTCGAACAGCTCGGCATAGCGGCCACCTTCGGCCATCAGCTGGGCATGGCTGCCACTGGCCTCGATCCGGCCATCGGCCAGCACCAGGATGCGGTCGGCCATGCGCACGGAGGAGAACCGATGCGAGATCAGTACCGCGGTGCGTTGTTCGGACAGCTCGCGGAAGCGCTGGAACACCTCGTACTCGGCGCGTGCATCGAGCGCGGCGGTCGGCTCGTCCAGGATCATCACCTGGGCCTGGCGCATGTACGCACGGGCGATGGCGATCTTCTGCCATTGGCCACCAGACAGATCCACGCCCTGCTTGAAGCGGCGGCCGATCACCTGCTGGTAGCCGCCGGGCAACGCCTCGATGACCTCTTCGGCCATGCCGCGGCGGGCCGCGTCGCGGATGCGCTGCGTGTCGTCCAGCGCATCGACCTGGCCGACACCGATGTTCTCGCCGGCGGTGAGGTTGTAGCGCACGAAGTCCTGGAAGATCACCCCCATGTTGGCGCGCAGGTCGTCCAGGTCGTAATCGCGCAGGTCACGGCCATCAAGCAGGATCCGGCCCTCGTCCGGGTCGTACAATCGCGCCAGCAGCTTGACCAGGGTGGTCTTGCCGGCGCCGTTTTCGCCGACCAGCGCCAGCACTTCGCCGGCAAGCAGCTGGAAGTCGAGATGGCGCACGGCCCAGCTCTCTGCATCCGGATAGCGGAAGCCCACGTTGTCGAACACGAAGCCCTCGCGGATCGGTCGCGGTACCGGCACCGCATCGGGGCGGGTGTGGATTTCCGGGGTGATCTGGAAGAACGAGAACAGGTCATCCAGGTACAGCGCCTGGCTGGCCACCTGCGAAAAACCGATCAGCAGGCCTTCCAGCAGTTGCCGCAGGCGCAGGAAACTGCCGGCCAGGAAGGTCAGGTCACCAATGCTGAAATCACCGCGCACGGTGCGCCAGGCGATGTACGCATAGGCGGTGTAGTACCCCAGCGTACCCAATGCGGCCAGCAGCGTGCCCCAGAACGCGCGCTTGCGCGCCAGCGCGCGGTTGGCGTGGAAGAATCGATCGGCCAGCAGCTTGTAGCGGTCGATCAGGAACCGGTGGAGGTTGAATATCTTGACCTCCTTGGCGGTTTCCACGCTGGCCCCGACCTGGCGCAGGTAATCCAGCTGCCTGCGTTCGGGGGTCCACTGGAAGTTGAGGCTGTAGCCAGCCGCATTGAAATGCGATTCGCCGATGAACGCCGGCACCAGCGCCAGTGCCAGCAGCACGATCAGCCACGGCGCGTAGACCAGCAGGCCCACCGCGAGGCTGGCCACGGTAATCGCATCCTGGACCTGGCCGAACAGCTGGCTCATCAGGTTCATCCGGCCCATGGTCTGGCGTCGCGCGCGGTCCAGCTTGTCCTGCAGTTCGGGGTCCTCGAAGTCTTCCAGGTCCAGCGAGGCGGCATGCTCCATCAGGCGCACGCTGGTCACGTTGGTGAACAGTTCCGACAGCAGTGAGTCGGCGTAACTGACGATGCGCCCCAGCAGGTCCGATGCGATGGCCAGGCCGAACTCCAGCGCCAGCAGGGACAGCAGCGGGGTGAGCAGTCCGCTGGCCAGCGCCTCGCCGAACGGCGGGAAACCGGCCTCATGCTCGCTGAGCAGCACGGCCGAATCGATGATCAGCTTGCCGACGTACAACATCGCCACCGGCAGCAGGGCGCGGATGATGCGCAGCCCCAGGCTGGCGCTGGCCAGCCATGGGTTGGTCTGCCAGACCTGGCGCAGGAAGGGGGGAAGGTTGCGCATCGCAGAGAAGCGCTGGCGCAGGCTGGGGCGGGCGGACGGGGGAGTGTCAGGCATGCGCCTAGTGTGCGCCGCCGCGGCGTGAGAAGGCAGTGGTGCCGGGGCAACGGCAGGACGGCCAGCGGCCGTCACTACCGAGGGGCAGGGTAGCGCCGAGCCATGCTCGGCGAGCGTAGCGGCAGGCGAAGCGTGACGACCAACGGTCGTCACCCACCAAAGGCAGGAGCAGACGGCCAGCGGCCGTCACTACCGAGGTGCAGGGTAGCGCCGAGCCACGCTCGGCGAGCGCAGCGGCAGGCAGAAGCGTGACGACCAATGGTCGTCACCCACCCACAGCAGAAGCAGACGGCCAGCGGCCGGAATTACCTGTCCCTGCCGCAGGCTCAGGGCAGCGGCGGCAGCAGTCCGGCGCCCAGCCGGTTCCACGCATTGATCACGGCCACCGCCATGCTCAGGTCACTGATGCCCTTGTCATCGAAGTGCGGCCGCAGCGCATCGAAGGCGGCATCGGACGGCGCACCGTCCGGCAGCCGCGTCAACGCTTCTGCCCAGCCCAGCGCGGCCCGCTCGCGGGCATCGAAGAAACGGCTCTCGCGCCAGGCCGCCACGGTATCCAGCTTGCGCGGCTCGATGCCGCCCTTTCGCAGTGCGGTCGAATGCATGTCCAGGCAGTAGGCGCAGCCGTTGATCTGCGAAACGCGCAGATAGACCAGCTCCTGCAGTTCGTGATCCAGCGAGCTGGCATGAACGGTCGTGCTCACTGCCAACAGCCCCTTGAAGGCATCAGCGGCGAGTCGGGTGTAGGCAACGCGGGGGGCAACGGTATTCATCGTCAGGCTCCAGTGGCGGCCCGGATGGGCGGCCTTTCACCACAAGGACGCCCCAGCGATCGGGCCTGTGACAGCCGCCCCGAGCTTTTCCGGATTGAGCACGCTGTACACCGCAACGATGCGCCGGTGTTCCACCACGATCGTGGTCACCGACTGCAGTCGCGGGCCATCGAAACGCAGGATCGCCGGCTCTCCGTTGACCGTGCCGAGGCGTGCGGCCAACGAGCCGCCGCGACGGGCGATCGCCCAGTAAAGGCGGCCGATCCGCTCGGCGCCGAGCAGCGGACGGATGCCGGCCGTGACCACCCCGCCGCCATCGGAAACGTGGCGGGCGTTGGCGTGCAGCAGGGCCTGGATCGCCTCGCTGTCGCCGCGCTGGGAGGCGTCCATGAAGCGGGCGAGCAGCTGCCGGTGCTGTCCTGCGTCGGCTGCGAAGCGCGGACGGCCCTCGCGCAGGCGTTTGCGCGCCCGATGCACCATCTGCCGGCAGTTGGCCTCGCTGTGGCCCAACAGTGCGGCTACCTGCGTGTAGTCATGGTCGAAGACCTCCTTCAGCAGGAAGGCGGCGCGCTCGTCCGGTGCCAGCTGTTCCAGCAGCGCAAGGAAGGCCAGCGACACATCTTCGGCCAAGGCATGTACCTGCGCCGGGTCGGGCGCTGCAGGCAGCTCCAGGGCGATTTCCAGGGGCTCGGGCAGCCAGGGGCCGATGTAGTCGGTACGCTGGCGCTTGAGCGCACGCAGGCGATCCAGTCCCAGCCGGGTGGTGGCAGTCACCAGCCACGCCAGTGGGTCGGCGATCTCGGCATGCGCAGCGCCGGCCCAGCGCAGCCAGGCCTCCTGCACGATGTCTTCGGCATCCGCGCGGCTGCCCAGCAGCCGATAGGCCAGTGCCAGCAGGCGAGGGCGATGTGAATGGAAAGCCGATTCTGCGTTCATGTGCCCAGGACGCCCCACTGCGGGCCGCTGTGACAGGTGCCGCCAGTGGAACACGGTTTCGTCTGCAGCGTCAGCGGCCCGGCGCTACAGCGGCGGGCGCGCGGGGTAAAATGGGCGGATTACCCCCCGCCAGCCCCGAGCAAGCGAGCAAGCCGTGACATCGATCAAGCAGGAAGACCTCATCCAGTCCATCGCCGACGCGCTGCAGTACATCTCGTACTACCACCCGGTGGACTACATCAAGAGCCTGGCCGCGGCCTACGAGCGCGAGGAATCCCCGGCGGCCAAGGAAGCGATGGCGCAGATCCTGATCAATTCGCGGATGTGCGCCGAAGGCCACCGGCCGATCTGCCAGGACACCGGCATCGTCACCGTGTTCCTTGAAATCGGCATGAACGTGCGCTGGGACGACGCCACGATGGGCGTGGAGGACATGGCCAACGAAGGCGTGCGCCGCGCCTACAACCATCCGGACAACAAGCTGCGCGCCTCGGTGCTGGCCGATCCGGCCGGCAAGCGCGTGAACACCAGGGACAACACCCCCGGCGTGGTCAACGTCAAGGTGGTGCCGGGTGACCACGTGGAGGTGATCGTTGCGGCCAAGGGCGGCGGTTCGGAAGCCAAGAGCAAGTTCGCCATGCTCAATCCTTCCGATTCGATCGTCGACTGGGTACTCAAGACGGTGCCGACGATGGGCGCCGGCTGGTGCCCGCCGGGCATGCTCGGCATCGGTATTGGCGGCACCGCCGAAAAGGCGATGCTGCTGGCCAAGGAATCGCTGATGGAGCCGATCGACATCAACGAACTGAAGGCCCGCGGCGCGTCCAACCGCGCCGAAGAGCTGCGCCTGGAACTGTTCGACAAGGTCAACGCACTGGGCATCGGCGCACAGGGCCTGGGCGGCCTGACCACGGTGCTGGACATCAAGGTCAAGGACTTCCCCACCCATGCCGCCAACCTGCCGGTGGCGATGATCCCGAACTGCGCGGCGACCCGCCATGCGCACTTCACCCTGGACGGCAGCGGCCCGGTGATGCTGGATCCGCCGTCGCTGGAAGACTGGCCGAAGATCACCTATGACGCGTCCAAGGGTACCCGCGTGGACCTGGACACGATCACCCCGGCCGATGTCGCCAGCTGGAAGCCGGGCCAGACCCTGCTGCTCAACGGCAAGCTGCTGACCGGCCGCGATGCCGCGCACAAGCGCATCGTGGAAATGCTGGACAAGGGCGAGCCGCTGCCGGTCGACCTGAAGGGACGCTTCATCTACTACGTCGGCCCGGTCGATCCGGTGCGCGATGAAGTGGTGGGCCCGGCCGGCCCGACCACCGCCACGCGCATGGACAAGTTCACCCGCCAGGTGCTTGAACAGACCGGCCTGCTGGGCATGGTCGGCAAGGCCGAGCGCGGCCCGGCGGCGATCGAGGCGATCCGTGACAACAAGTCGGCCTACCTGATGGCGGTCGGCGGTTCGGCCTACCTGGTGTCCAAGGCGATCAAGGCGGCCAAGGTGGTCGGCTTCGCTGACCTGGGCATGGAAGCTATCTACGAGTTCACCGTGCAGGACATGCCGGTGACGGTGGCGGTCGATTCGACCGGCGAGTCGGTGCACCAGACCGGCCCGCGCGAATGGCAGGCACGGATCGGCAAGATTCCGGTCGTGGTGGCCTGAAGCGGCCCGCGCGGTGGGTGACGATCGTGGATCGTCACCGCCGCGTGTTACAGGATGTCCAGCACCCGTTCGGGTGGGCGGCACAGGCGCGTGCCCTTTTCGGTGATCACGATCGGCCGGTTGATCAGCCGCGGGTTCGCGGCCATGGCCGCGACCAGCTGCGCCTCGTCGGCGCCGGCCAGGCCCAGTTCGGCGAACGCCGGCTCGTTGCTGCGGACCAGCTCCGACGCGCGCAGGCCGGCATCGGCAAGCACCTTGCGCAAGGTCGCCACGTCCGGCGGATTGGCCAGGTAGTCCACGATCACCGGGTCCAGCCCGGCATCACGGATCAACTTCAGCGCGTTGCGCGACTTGCTGCAGGCCGTGTTGTGCCACAGCGTCACGGACATCAGAACCACTCCAGCAACGACACGCCCACGCCGATGTAGGTGGCCTTGTGGTTGTAGTCGATCATGCTTTCGCCGTAGCCATCGAACACCTGGACGTGGCCGCGCAGCAGGTTGCTGATCGGGAAGCCATAGTCCAGCTGAAGCGCGCCGTGCGAGCGGTCGCCGCTGCGCAGCGAATGCCGCCCCATCAACGCGATTTCATGGCCGTTGCGGTTCCATACCAGGGTGGCATCGCCGCGGCCCATGTAGTCTTCGATGTCCGGGTTGTTGTCATCGCTGCGCGACTCCGGCAGGCGATACCAGGGACGCAGCGTCAGCGCCCAGTTCTCGCGGTCCAGGCCGACACTGACGATGACCCGGTTCCAGCTGCGCGAGAACGGATCGGCACGGCCATTGGACTGGTGGTTGATGCCGATGGCGCTCATGCGGCCACGCCAGCCGCCGATGGAGTAGCCATTGCGGAACACCGCCATGACTTCCGGTTCGTAGTTGGTTTCGCGGAACGGGCGGGAATTGTCCGCGTTGTAGGCCTGCCAGCGCGAGCTCTGCGTGTAGCCAGCCCAGATGTCCCCGTTGTCGCCGAACAGGTTCTCCACGATCTTGGTCTTGAAGCTCAGCTGGAACTTCAATTCGTTGCTGTCCAGCAGCTGCGGGGTGGTGACCGTGTTGGCCGGGTTCGGCGATTGCGGGGTGAGGTTCTTGTTCCTGGTCCAGAAGGCGGGCAGCAGGTACACCGGCTTGTAGGCGCGCAGCTGGAACGGCCCCAGCTTGGAGTCCTCGGCCAGTTCCCAGCGGCCGTCCAGCAGCGAACCACGGCCGGCGTTGGCCAGCGCCGCATCGTGCGGGGCCGGACGGAACAGGTCGCCCACGCGCGAGCGCAGCTTCTCCTCGCCTTCGCTGACGCGGACTTCGCGCCGTTCTTCCTTGCGCGCCATCGCAGCGGCTTCGGCAGCGGCGTCGGCCTGCGCGGTGGTGGCCTGGGTGGGACCGAACAACTGGTCATAGCAGGCAAGCCGCGCCGCGTCGGTGGTGATGGCGGCACACGCACTGGGTGAAGTCGCAGGCGAAGCAGTGAATTCCTGCGCGGCCAGCGGGGCACTGGACAGGGCCAGCACCAACGGGGCCAGGCGGGGAAGCGGGGAGATGAGGGTCATTGCTGCGGGCCCTTGAACGAGGCTGAATAGGAGTAAGTGGAGCAGTGTGGCGTGCGCTGGCGTGACCGGCCAGTGCGCGGTTATGACAGTCGCGTGCGTGAGGCAGCGTGAAAGTGGAGTGAGTTCAGAGCAGCCAGGCGAACGCGAACAGCCCCAGCATCGCCACCAGCAGGGCGACCTTCAAGGCCATGCCCAGCAGGATGCCGAGCCAGGTCGCCAGGCCCACCCTGGTGGAGCGGCCGAGTTCGCGGCTGTGCCAGTACTCGCCGGCCAGCGCGCCCAGCAACGGGCCGAGGAACAGCCCGACCGGCATGAAGAACAGCCCGGCGATGCTGCCGATGAAGGTGCCCCAAAGAGCCTTGCGGCTGGCCCCCACGCGTTGCGCGCCCACCACTGTCGCCAGGATGTCCACCACGAAGGACAGAACGGTCAACACAGCCAGTACGGTAAGCACGGGCCAGCCGACGTGGACGAAGCCGTCAGCCCATGCCGCCAGCAGCAGGCCGAGGAACACCAGCGGAATGCCCGGCAGCGCCGGAAGCACGATCCCGGCGATGCCCAGCGCGATGCACAGCGCGGCGATCAGGTACAAGATGAATGAGAGGTCCATGCTATGCCGTATGGAGTACGAAAAGGGGTTGACACATCGATCAATCTACCGGTTGCATTTCGATTTATGTCGGGTTAACGTGACCGCGCTGAGCTTGGCAAGGTCACCGTGGATCGTGGCCTGATGATGGTAGATCCCAGCGATCCGCTACATCGTTGTACCTCGCTTCCTCCTTGCTCGTCAGCCGCCTGTCAGGGCGTAACCAATTACAAGACAGTAAGGGAGTAGCAAAGATGGCTGAGAAGGGCACCGTCAAGTGGTTCAATGATGCGAAAGGCTTTGGTTTCATCAGCCGTGAGAGTGGCGAGGATGTGTTCGTGCATTTCCGCGCCATCGAATCGCAGGGCTTCAAGTCGCTGAAGGAAGGCCAGGCCGTCGAGTTCGAGGTGGTCACCGGCCAGAAGGGTCTGCAGGCCGACAAGGTCAAGCCGCTCTGATTGAACGCGCCGCGTCTGCTTCAACAGAAGGGCCCGCGTGAGCGGGCCCTTCTGGTTTGCATCGCGGTAGGCGCCGGGACAATCAGCGCAGTACCACCCGACCGTTCACCACACGCACATAGGTGTTCTCGCGGATGCCACCCAGATCGCGCTGGTTCACCACGATGGTGCGGCCATCGTCCATGCGCACCGAGATGTCGTAGGTATCGCTGGTGACGTTCTTCTGGATCTGGTTGCCGGCCAGTGCGCCGCCCACCGCGCCTGCCGCGGCCGCGATGTTCTTGTTGCCCCGGCTGCCGCCGGTGTGGTCGGAGATTTCATGGCCGGCCACCGCGCCGACGATGCCGCCCAGCACTGCGCCGGTTGCCGAAGGCGCCGCGCGGCCGGAGGCCACGGTATTGATGCGGGTCACGATGCCGCAGTCCGCGCAACGGTTGGTGTTGTAGTTGCCACCGTTGTTGCTGTAACCGCTGTTGTTGTTGCCGTAACCGCCGCCGCCGTAACCGGGGGAGGTGGCACAACCGGCCAGGGCGAGGGTGGCGATTGCGCTTGCGGCAATGAGCTGGATCTTCATGGGTGGTTCTCCTGGCCAGAAAGAGTGGTAATGCGTCTGGTGCGCGTGGAGGGATCGTCCTTCTTTGAACGTGAACGGCGCGCCAACCCTTCCCGCTTTTCATGGCTGGCGGATGAACCGCGCCCTGCGGGCGGGCGCCACGGCCCCTGCGCGGGCAAGGCCCAAGAGCCGTTAAAATGGCGCGATGAACGATCAGATCAAAGAACGCTTCGCCGGCGTGGAACGGCTGTATGGACGCGGATCGCTGGAAACCCTGCAAGCGCGCCGGGTCGCCGTGGTCGGCATGGGCGGGGTCGGTTCGTGGGTGGTGGAGGCGCTGGCCCGGTCTGCCGTCGGACACCTGACCTTGATCGATGCCGACGACATCTGCGTGTCCAACACCAACCGCCAGTTGCCGGCCCTGGAGGGCAACTACGGGCGCAACAAGTCAGTGGCGATGGCCGAGCGTTGCCGCGCCATCAATCCGGGCATCGACGTGGAGGCGGTCGAAGCGTTCCTGACCCCGGCCAACATGGTCGAGCTGCTGGATCGCGGTTTCGATCTGGTCATCGACGCCTGTGACAGTTTCCGGGTCAAGGTGGAAACCATCGCCTGGTGCCGCCGGCGCAAGCTGCCGCTGCTCACCGTCGGCGCCGCCGGTGGCCGCACCGATCCCACCCTGGTACGGGTGCGTGATGTATCGCGTACCGAACACGATGCGATGCTGGCACTGATCCGCAAGAAGCTGCGCAGCGAGTTCAACTTCCCCAAGAATGCCAAGCGTTACTTCGGCGTGCCGGCGATCTATTCGCTGGAAAACGTGCGCTATCCGCAGGCCGACGGCAGCGTCTGCGGCATACGCCCGGAGCTGGGCCCGGATGCCGCGCTGAAGCTGGACTGCGGCGCCGGCCTCGGTGCGGCGACCCACATCACCGGCGCGTTCGCTTTCGCTGCGGTGGCCAAGGCACTGGAGATGCTGCTTGCGCCGAAGAAACCGCCGGCTGGAACGGCCACCTGACCGGCCCGTGGGCCCGGCCTGCTGGCGAGGGGGGGGGTCAAGCCGCCGTGGCAGGCAGGCCGAACAGCCGCTGCGCGTTGACGGTGGTCGCCTCGGCAAGCGCCTGCAGGCTGATGCCACGCCGTCCGGCGATGTGCGTGGCGATATTATGCAGCCGCGCCGGTTCGTTGCGCTGGCCACGGATGCCCGCATCCGGCTGGTCGGGGGCATCGGTTTCCAGCAGCAGTTGTTCCAGCGGCATGGCCTGCACCAGGCGATGCAGTCGCTGCGCGCGGTCGTAGGTGACCGGCCCGCCCAGTCCCAGCAGGAAACCCGCCTTGTGCAGCTGTGCGGCCTGTTCGGGGCTGCCTGAGAAACTGTGGACGACCCCGCGCAGTCCGCCCACCCGGCGCACTGCAGCGATCACTGCATCCACCGCACGCCGGGCATGCACGATCACCGGCAGGTCGAACTCCCGTGCCAGCTCCAGCTGCGCCACGAAATAGTGCTGCTGCAGGTCGCGGTCGAGGTCTTGGAGGAAGAAGTCCAGGCCACATTCGCCGATCGCGCAGGGACGCTCGCGTTCGATCCACTCCCGTAATCCGTCCACGTGTCCGCGTGCGTGCTCGGCCAGGAACACCGGGTGCAGCCCGTAAGCGGGATACAGCCCCGGAGCCTGCAGGCATACCTCGCGCAGTTTCGGCCAGCTCGCCGCAGTGACGGCCGGCACCACCTGCGCCAGCACGCCGGCTGCGCGTGCGCGCGCGATCACCTGCGCCCGGTCCGGGTCGAACTCACCTGCATCCAGGTGGCAGTGGCTGTCCACCAGCACGGTCAGCGCAGCTCCAGCGGGGGCTTGGGCGGTTGCCGGGTCTTCCAGCTGGCCAGCAGCAGCGTTCCCATGCCGAGCAGCAGTTCATCGACGAAGAGAATCGGGTCCGGGACCACCAGGGTGATTGCGAACAGGCCGGCGGTGAGTTTGAACAGGGTGGGGAAGCGCAGTCGGCGCGCCCAGTTGAGCAGGGGCAGCAGCATGGGATTGGCCATCGTGGGGTTCCGTGCGGACAAGTGCAGACGCTACCATGGGCCTTGGCCGGCAGTTTCCTGAATGGGAGTCAGGATCTAAAGGTTCTGTCGATATTCCGTTCAGGCAGCGCATGCTGCAATCCACATCGTGAACGTTGCGGGTGGTCCGCAAGGAGCAGGTCATGAAATCAACTACTACTACTGTCCTGGTCGCCGCCGGCGCGCTGCTGGTCGGTGGCATCGCCACCGCCGCCTTCATGAAAAGCGGTGACACTTCTCCTGGTTACGTGACCGCCGCCGACGGCACGCTGCTGCCAGATGGCAGCGTGGCTGATGACGGTGCGCGCACCGACGCGCTGGATGTCAATGCCCGGCGCGGCCTGGAATATGCCGACGTGCTGAAGGTCGCGCCGATCACCCAGAAAGAGAAGGCCTACGCCACGGTCATCGGTACCGAGGCGGTACGCCAGACCTCCAGCACGCAGACTCCGCATGAAGTGTGCGAGGACGTGGTGGTGCAGGAACGCCTGCCCGAGCGCGACGGCAACGTCGGCGGCACGGTCGCCGGCGCGGTCATCGGTGGCCTGCTGGGCAACCAGGTCGGCGGCGGCAATGGTCGCAAGGTCGCCACTGCGGCCGGCGCGGTAGCCGGCGGCATGATCGGCAACAACGTGGACAAGCGCCACGTCGGTGGCCGCGTGGTCAACCGTACCGAGCGCCAGTGCCATACCGAAACCACGACCTCCGAGTCGAGCCAGGTGACCGGCTACAACGTCACCTACCGCAACGAAGACGGCACCACCGGCACCATGCGCATGGACAGCAAGCCGGGCAACCGGATCGCCATGGGCAACACCGACGTGGTCAAGGGTTACGACGTGACCTACCGTTACGACGGTGCCGAGAAGACCATCCGCATGAACGACAAGCCGGCCAGCGATCGCCTGCCGGTGGTCGACGGGCAGCTGGTCACCCAGACCGCCGCGGCCGATGTGGGCACTACCCGCCAGTAACATCGAACGCGCGTGAGTGCGGTACAAGGACAGGTCGGCGCAAGCCGGCCTGTTCTCTTTTGTGCGGCCAGGAACTTGCATGAGCATCTTCGATCTCCGCCTTGAAACCGAGCGCCTGATCCTGCGGCCACCACAGGCGGCCGATTTGCAGCCATACCTCGACTTCAGTGCCGACGAGGCGGTGATGTCCCACCTGGGCGGTGTGCAGCCGCGATCGGTGGCCTGGCGCAGCTTCTGCGCGCTGTCCGGCGCCTGGCACCTGTTTGGCGTGTCGATGTTCAGCGTCATCGAAAAATCCACGGGGCAGTGGGTGGGGCGGCTCGGGCCGTGGCAGCCGCTGGACTGGCCCGGTACGGAGGTGGGCTGGAGCATCCGCCGCCAGAGCTGGGGCCTGGGCTACGCCCCGGAAGCGGCGACGGCGGCGATCGACTGGGCCTTCGCCAGCCTGGGGTGGGAGGAGGTCATCCACACCATCGCCCCGGACAACGTCAATTCGAAAACAGTGGCCACCAAGCTGGGCAGCACGCTGCTGCGGATCGACGAACTGCCGCCGCCGCATGCCGGCAAACCGGTGGAAGTGTGGGGACAGAGCCGTGCCGCGTGGCAGGCGCGGCGGAGCCGGTGATACGCCTGGCAGGCCGCGTGCGCTTGCCAGACTGCGCCACGGCAACGGGCCTTCACCGGCGCCGAAGGCCGCCGGGTCTAGTCTGGCCTGCCCCCGAACGATGAGGTGATCACATGGCCGAGTACACCATTGCCGTGCTGGTTGGCAGCCTGCGCAAGGCGTCGATCAACCGCCGGCTGGCGCGCGCGCTGGAGAAACTCGCCGCGGGCAAGGCACGCTTCGATTTCGTGGAGATCGGTGACCTGCCACTGTACGACCAGGACTTCGACGCCGACTATCCGGCGCAGGGCACACGGCTGAAGCAGCAGATCCGCAGTGCCGATGCGGTGCTGTTCGTCACCCCCGAATACAACCGCTCGGTGCCGGGCGTGTTGAAGAACGCCATCGATATCGGCTCGCGTCCGTACGGCGACAGCGCCTTCGCCGGCAAGCCGGCAGCGGTGATCGGTGCGTCCATCGGAGTGATCGGCACCGCGTTGGCGCAGCAGCATTTGCGCAACATCCTGGCCTACCTGGACATGCAGGTGCTGGGCCAACCGGAGGCCTTCCTGCACTTCAAGGAAGGGCTGATCGACGAAGCGGGCAGCATCAGCAACGCTGGCACGCAGGAGTTCCTGCAGGGCTTCGTCGACCGTTTCCTGACCTTGGTGGCGGTGCACGCCAAGGGCGCCTGAACTGGCTGCTGCCGCGCGGGCGACCGACCCCTGCGATCTGCGATAATGGTCCTGCAGGCGCCGCAATGGCGCCTGTCGCAGGTAGTGCGACGCCTCCGCGCCACGCTGGCCGGGCATTGGCGGATATACCCCGTTTCTCCACGGCTTATCCACAGGCTTGTCCATGGCGGCAGGGTGGCCCGCATGCCTACACTGATCTCGCCACTTCTGTAGGAAATTCCGCCGCATGGCTGCTCGTTCCGGCTTCAAGTCCGACCGCAGGGAGCGTTCCGATCGCTTCGAACGCGATGAATCGCGCATTGATTCCCTGCGCGTGCCGCCGCATTCGGTCGAAGCCGAGCAGGCGGTGCTGGGCGGGCTGATGCTGGCACCGGACGCGTTCGACCGCGTCAACGACCAGTTGAACGACGTCGATTTCTACCGTCGCGACCACCAGATGATCTACCGCGCGATCCGCGAGCTGTCCGAGCGTGATCGTCCGTTCGATGCGGTGACCCTGGGCGAATGGTTCGAATCGCAGGGGAAGATGGAGCTGGTCGGCGATGGTGCGTACCTGATCGAGCTGGCCAGCACCACGCCGTCGGCGGCGAACATCGTGGCCTATGCGGAAATCGTGCGTGACAAGGCGGTGCTGCGCCAGTTGATCCAGGTCGGCACGGACATCGTCAACGACGGCTTCCAGCCCGAAGGACGCGAGAGCAGCGAACTGCTCGCCAGTGCGGAAAAATCGGTGTTCGCCATCGCCGAACAGGGCGCGCGCGGGCGCACCGATTTCGTGGCGATGCCCGGTGCCTTGAAGGATGCCTTCGAAGAGCTGCGCAACCGTTTCGAGAACGGCGGCAACATCACCGGCCTGCCGACCGGCTACAACGATTTCGATGCGATGACCGCCGGCCTGCAGCCGACCGATCTGATCATCCTGGCGGCCCGTCCGGCGATGGGCAAGACCACGCTTGCGCTGAACATCGCCGAGTACGCGGCGATCAAGTCGAAGAAGGGCGTGGCGATCTTCTCGATGGAAATGTCGGCCTCGCAGCTGGCGATGCGCTTGATCTCCTCCAATGGCCGCATCAACGCACAGCGGCTGCGTACCGGCCAGCTGGAAGACGAGGACTGGAGCCGGGTCACCGGCGCGATCCGCATGCTGAAGGAAACCAAGATCTTCATCGACGATACGCCGGGCGTGTCGCCGGAGATCCTGCGTTCCAAGTGCCGCCGCCTGAAGCGCGAGCACGACCTGGGCCTGATCGTGATCGACTACCTGCAGCTGATGAGCGTGCCGGGCAACAGCGAAAACCGCGCCACGGAAATCTCCGAGATCTCGCGTGGCCTGAAGGGCCTGGCCAAGGAACTGAACGTGCCGGTGATCGCGCTTTCCCAGCTCAACCGCTCGCTGGAAACGCGTACCGACAAGCGCCCGGTGATGGCCGATCTTCGCGAATCCGGCGCTATCGAGCAGGACGCGGACATGATCGTCTTCATCTACCGCGACGATTATTACAACAAGGAAAACTCACCGGACAAGGGCCTGGCCGAGATCATCATCGGCAAGCACCGTGGTGGCCCTACCGGCTCGTGCAAGCTGAAGTTCTTCGGCGAGTACACCCGCTTCGACAACCTGTCGCACGACTCGGTGGGTTCATTCGAGTAACACCGGATCGCCCGCCGAGCATGGCTCGGCGCTACCGATGGTGGGTGACGACCGTTGGTCGTCACGCTCTCCCCCCGCAAACCCTGTTCGTCGGCCCATCCCGGGTTTCGTCGCACACCGGTTGCGGTGCTGCAGTCCGGCAGCAAGGATGACCCCAGGGCGGCACGGTGCCGCCAGGGAGACCTGTCATGAAGACCTTGTTCGCGCTGGGCGTGTGGTGCCTGCTGTTCGTTCTGTGCTGGCCATTGGCGATCCTCGCCCTGCTGGCATGGCCGTTCGTGTGGCTGCTGAGCCTGCCGTTCCGCCTGGTCGGGGTAACCTTCTCGGCGTTGTTTGCTTTCCTCGGCGCAGTGTTGATGCTGCCGGCCAGGCTGCTGGGAGGAGGGCGGCCGCAGACCGCATGAAGCAACGGCGCAACAAAAAACCCCGCCTTGGCGGGGTTTTTCGGTTGCAGGCGTGACGGCCAGCAGCCGTCACTACCGCAGGGCGATATCAGTTCGCCTTGTGGATCGCGCGCTTGCTCACGGCCATGGCCGCGTCGTGCACCACTTCGGACAGCGACGGATGCGCGTGGCAGATGCGTGCCAGGTCATCGGCCGAACCGCTGAACTCCATGGTCAGCACGCCTTCGTGCACCAGTTCGGACACGTTGGCGCCCACCAGGTGCATGCCCAGGATGCGATCGGTTTCGGCGTGTGCCAGCACCTTGACGAAGCCGCTCGGCTCGATCATTGCCACCGCACGACCGTTGGCGGCGAACGGGAAGCTGCCGGCCTTGTACGGAATGCCTTCGGCCTTCAGCTGCTGCTCGGTCTTGCCGACCCAGGCCAGCTCCGGCTCGGTGTAGATGACCCACGGAATGGTGTCGAAGTTGACGTGGCCCGGCAGGCCGGCGATCAGCTCGGCAACCGCGATGCCTTCCTCGAAACCCTTGTGCGCCAGCATCGGGCCGCGCACGCAGTCACCGACCGCCCACACGCCGTTGACGCCGGTGTGGCAATGCGCGTCCACTTCGATCTGGCCACGCTCGTTGATCTTGACGCCGGTGCCTTCGGCCAGCAGGCCCTTGGTCGCGGCGCGACGGCCGACGGCCACCAGCAGCTTGTCCACGACCAGCGACTTCTCGCCTTCGCCGTCGGTGTAGGTCAGCGCGACTTCGGCCTTCTTGCCCTTGCCGGTGACTTCGGCCTTGGACACCTTGGCGCCCAGCTTGATGTCCAGGCCCTGCTTCTTGAACTCCTTCAGCGCGACCTTGCCCACTTCGGCATCGGCGGCGGCCAGGAAGTCCGGCAGTGCTTCCAGGATGGTGACTTCGGCGCCGAGGCGCTTCCACACGCTGCCCAGTTCCAGGCCGATGACGCCGGCGCCGATCACGGCCAGGCGCTTGGGAACTTCGGTGAAGTCCAGGCCGCCGACGTTGTCGACGATGGTCTCACCGTCGAACCTGGCGAACGGCAGTTCGATCGAATCCGAACCGGCGGCGATGATCACGTTGGTGCCCTTCAGCTCGATGATCGAACCATCGTGCTGGGTCACCTTGACCACGTTGTCCTTCTGCAGTTCGCCGAAGCCGTAATACGCAGCCACCTTGTTCGCCTTGAACAGCATGGCGATGCCGCCGGTGAACTGCTTGACGATCTTGTCCTTGCGGCCAACCATCGCTTCGACGTCCATCTTGGCGTCCTTGAAGCTGATGCCGTGGTCGCCGAAGATGTGGCCCATGTTCCAGTACTGGCGCGAGGAATCCAGCAGCGCCTTGGACGGGATGCAGCCCACGCGCAGGCAGGTGCCGCCGAGGGCGGGCTTGCCGTCCTTGCCCAGCGCGGCGTCGATGCAGGCCGTCTTCAGGCCCAGCTGCGCGGCACGGATGGCGGCGTGGTAGCCGGCCGGGCCGGCACCGATGACGACGACGTCGAATTGTTCAGCCATTTGAAAGTCCTTGATGCATTCCTCGACCCGTGCGAGCGGGCCGGTGGCGCAGTGCGCCGGGAGGCGGGCAGGGCCGTTGGCCGTGCCCCGGAACGACAGACCCCTCCCGCAGGCGGGAGGGGTCGGCGGGTCTTACAGGCCGAACAGCATGCGGCCCGGGTTTTCCAGCTGGTTCTTGATGTCCACCAGGAACTGCACCGAATCCTTGCCGTCGATGATGCGGTGGTCGTAGGACAGCGCCAGGTACATCATCGGCGCGATCACGACCTGGCCGTTCTCGGCGATCGGACGTTCCTTGATCGCGTGCATGCCCAGGATGGCGCTCTGCGGCGGGTTGATGATCGGGGTGGACAGCAGTGAACCGAAGGTGCCGCCGTTGGTCACGGTGAAGGTGCCGCCCTGCAGGTCGTCCAGGCCCAGCTTGCCGTCACGCGCCTTCTTGGCGTAGTCGGCGATGCCCTTTTCGATGTCGGCGAACGACTGGCGTTCGACGTTGCGCAGCACCGGCGTCACCAGGCCCTTGTCGGTGGACACAGCGATGGAGATGTCCGAGTAGCCGTGATAGATCACGTCGCTGCCGTCGACCGAGGCATTGACCAGCGGGAAGCGCTGCAGCGCGTTGGCAGCGGCCTTGACGAAGAAGCTCATGAAGCCGAGCTTGATCCCGTGGGCCTTCTGGAACTCTTCCTGCAGCTCCTTGCGCGCAGCCGACACCTTGGCGAGGTTGACCTCGTTGAAGGTGGTCAGCATCGCGGTGCTGTTCTTGGACTCCATCAGGCGGTCGGCGATGCGCTTGCGCATGCGGGTCATCGGCACGCGCTCTTCCGGACGCGCACCACCGGCCTTGCCGGCGCCGCCGTTGCGGGCGTAGTTGACGATGTCTTCCTTGGTCACCGCGCCGCGACGGCCGGTCCCGTCCACGTCGGCCGGGTTCACGCCTTCGGTGATCGCCGAGAAGCGGGCGCCCGGGGGCAGCGAATCGGCAGCCGACTTCGATGCGGCCGGGGCAGCCGCAGCGGCCTTCGGTGCCTCGGTGGCCTGCGCCGGTACGGCTTCAGCCTTCTTCTCTTCAGCGGCCGGGGCCGGTGCAGCAGCTTCAGCCACCGCGCCTTCCTCGATGATCGCCAGCACCTGGGCGCTGGTGACCGTGTCGCCTTCCTGGAACTTGATTTCCTTCAGCACGCCGTCGACGGTCGACGGGACTTCCAGAACGACCTTGTCGGTCTCCAGGTCGACCAGATTCTCGTCACGCTTGACGGCGTCGCCGACCTTCTTGTGCCAGGTGGCGATGGTGCCGTCGGAGACGGATTCGGGCAAAACCGGGACTTTGACTTCGGTGGCCATGCGGGAGCTTCCTGGGTTCGTATTTCTGGAATAGGGGAGGGTTATTCGGCGACCGAGTCGTCGAACGGGTTGACCAGGGCATCGGCGACCAGCTTCTGCTGCTCGATGACATGGTCAGCCATGTGGCCGGCGGCCGGCGATGCCGAGCGCGCGCGACCCGCGTAATGGAGGTTCTGGCCATCGGCGACGCAGAACTGCAGGTGGTGGCGGATCTGGTACCACGCGCCCTGGTTCTGCGGCTCTTCCTGGGTCCACACCACGTCGGTGGCCTTGCCGTACTTCTTCAGTTCGGCAGCCAACAGCGCGCGCGGGAACGGATACAGCTGCTCCACGCGGATGATCGCCACGTCTTCCTGGCCACGCTTGGTCTGGTCTTCCAGCAGGTCGTAGTACACCTTGCCCGAGCACAGCACCACGCGCTTGACCTTCTTCGGGTCGGCCTTGGCGTCGCCGATCAGGTGCTGGAACTCGCCATTGGCCAGCTCTTCCAGCGTCGACACGGCCAGCTTGTGGCGCAGCAGCGACTTCGGCGACATCACCACCAGCGGCTTGCGGGTGGTCAGGTGCTGCTGGCGACGCAGCATGTGGAACGCCTGCGCCGGGGTGGACGGGACGACCACCAGCATGTTCTCCAGCGCGCACAGCTGCAGGAAGCGCTCAAGGCGCGCCGAGCTGTGTTCCGGACCCTGGCCTTCGTAACCGTGCGGCAGCAGCAGGGTCAGCCCGGTCAGGCGGCCCCACTTGGCTTCACCGGCGGCGATGAACTGGTCGATGACCACCTGGGCGCCGTTGGCGAAGTCGCCGAACTGGCCTTCCCAGATGCACAGGGTGCCCGGGTCGGTGGTGGAGAAGCCGTACTCGAAGGCCATCACTGCTTCTTCGCTGAGCAGCGAATCGATGATGGTGGCCTTCTCCGGCGAATCCACCAGCTCGCGCAGCGGCAGGTAGTACTGGTCGGTGTTCTGGTCGTGCAGGATCGCGTGGCGATGGGTGAACGTACCGCGGCCGACGTCCTGGCCCACCAGGCGCAGGCGGTGGCCTTCGTCCAGCAGGGTGGCGTAGGCGAGGTTCTCGGCAAAGCCCCAGTCGCCCGGAATTTCGCCGGCCGCCATCTTGCGGCGGTCCTCATACACCTTTGCCACGCGCGAATGCACCTGCACGGTGTCCGGAATGGTGGTGATCTGCCTGGCCAGCGCGGTCAGCTTTTCCATGCCGACGGCGGTGCTGATCGTGTCCGACAGCTTGCCGTCCAGCAGCTTCGGCCAATCCACGAACAGCGGGCTGGTCGGCGGGGTCTTTTCCACGGTGGCCAGCTCGGTGGTGTACTCGCCGCTGTCCAGCTTCACGCGGTAGCCATCCACCAGTGCCTTGCCGGCACCGGATTCGATCACGCCGGCCTGTTCAAGCTGCTCGGCGTACATTTCGCGGGTGGTCTTGTGCTTGCGGATCACCTGGTACATCAGCGGCTGGGTGATCGCCGGTTCGTCGGCCTCGTTGTGGCCCCAGCGGCGGTAGCACATCAGGTCGATGACCACGTCCTTGGCGAACTTCTGCCGGAACTCGAAGGCCAGCTTGGCGGCGAACACCACGGCTTCCGGGTCATCGCCGTTCACATGGAACACCGGCGCGGCGATCATCTTGGCCACGTCGGTGCAGTACAGCGTGGAGCGCGAGTCTTCCGGATTGGACGTGGTGAAGCCGACCTGGTTGTTGACCACGATGTGCACCGTGCCGCCGACGGCGAAACCGCGCGCCTGCGACATCTGGAACAGCTCCATCACCACGCCCTGGCCGGCGAAGGCCGCATCGCCGTGGATCAGGATCGGCATCACCTGCTTGCGCGCGGTATCGCTGCGGCGCTCCTGGCGCGAGCGCACCGAACCGGCAACCACCGGGTCGGCGATTTCAAGGTGCGAGGGATTGAAGGCCAGCGCCAGGTGCACCGGGCCGCCGTCGGTGCTGACGTCGGCCGAGAAGCCCATGTGGTACTTCACATCGCCTGCGGAGGCGTGGTTGTCGTGCTCGAACTTGCCTTCGAACTCGTCGAACAGCTTGCGCGGATTCTTGCCCAGCGTATTGACCAGCACGTTGAGGCGGCCGCGGTGGGCCATGCCGATCACCACGTCCTTGACCCCGTCCTTGCCGGCGTCACGGATGATGGTGTCCATCATCGGGATCAGCGAATCGCCGCCTTCCAGCGAGAAGCGCTTCTGGCCCACGTACTTGGTGTGCAGGTAGCGTTCCAGGCCTTCGGCTGCGGTCAGGCGCTCCAGCGTGCGGCGCTTGGTATCTGCATCCAGCGCGTAGTCGCCACCGGCGAGTTCGAGCTTCCTGTAGATCCACTGGCGCTGCTCGACTTCGGAGATGTGCATGAACTCCGCGCCGATCGATCCGGTGTAGGTCGCCTTCAGGCGCGCCAGCAGGTCGCGCAGCTTCATGCGCGGCTGGCCACCCACGCCGCCGGTGCTGAACTCGGCGTTCAGATCGGCATCGGACAGGCTGTGGAACGGCAGGCCCAGGTCCGGCGGGTTGGTCGGTTCGGCAAGGCCGAGCGGATCCAGGCGGGCACCGAGGTGACCGCGCGAACGGTAGGCGGTGATCAGGCGGCCGACATTGCGCTCGCGCTCGTCGCCGGCCCCTTCGCCGGTGCCACTCTTCAGCGCGCCCTTGGCGGCGTCAGCGATGTGCGCAATGACGCCCGAGTGCGGAATGTCACCCGCTTCACGGCCCTGGAAGCCGTCGAAGTAGGCCTTCCATTTGGGATCGACACTGTCCGGGGAGACGAGGTACTGCTCGTACAGGTCCTCGACATAGGAGGCGTTGCCGCCGGCGAGCTGCGATGACTGCGCAAACTGCTTCAGTAGATTGTCCACGATGGAGAGTGATTATTCGCTTTGTGGGGTAGGGCTCTGGAAGTACCCGGCCGACTGGATGAATAGCCATGCACGGGCGCGTTCAAACACCCAAATTGTACCCCCATCCGCCGGGGAAGGGGCGTTGCAGCGACGCGATCAGGCCCCCCGGTGTCGCTGCCAGACAGGTTGCGCGGCGCCGCCGGGCTCAGATGCCGAGGGCGCGCAGCTCGCTGCAGTCACGCGAACGGTCCCAGACGCGCTGCAATTGCTGCTCCAGCGGCTGCGAACGTGAAGGCAGTGCGATGCCGGCTTCGCCCTCGAGCCGATGCCCCATCAGACGAAAGTAGTAGTCGCCGCCGTCGTTGGCGATGCAGGCCGAGGCCAGCGCCCGGTCAACCGGATCGCTCACCTCGCGGACCTGGACCACGCTGGGCAGGCGCTGCAGCAGGGCCAGCAGCGGCGCACCTGCGGCCTGGACCGCCGCCGCATCATGCACGATGACCCGCAGCTGCTTGTCGTGCGCACGGGTGGCGAAGCGGCGCAGGGCCGCCTGCACGGGAGCGGCGTCCAACAGGCCGGGATCCAGCTGGCGGCTGTGGATCCACAGCCGGCGGCGCGCCCGGTGGATGACCGCGGTGGTCACCGCCACGGCCGGCTGCAGGCCTTCGATGGCCGCGGCGGCCCCGAGCGTGCGGTGCATCTGCAGGTGCGCAATGCCGGCTTCTTCGAAGTGTCCGCCTTCGGGAATGAAGCCTTGACGTGCGTAGAAATCAGCTGCCGGCAACTGGGCATGCAGATGCACGTGCGGCAGCCCGGCCGCCGTGGCGGCACGTACCAGCTGCTCCAGCATGGCCTCGCCGACGCCCCGGCTGCGCCATGCCGCCAGCACCGCCATGCGCCCGATGCGGCCATCGGGCAACAGCCGTCCGGTACCGATCGGCGCCCCGTCTGCATCGCGTGCCAGCACGTGGGTGCAGACCGGATCCAACGCATCGCGCTCGAGCTCGGCCGGCACGCCCTGTTCGACCACGAATACCTGCTGGCGGACGCCGTGGATGGCCGCGTGGTGCGCGGCGTGGTCGGCCCGCTGGACACTGAAGGCGGCCATGTTCAGTGGCGGCGCTGGCCGGCGCCGTCCTCCGGCTCGTCCTCTTCGTCCTCCTCGTCGAAGCTGACCACCACTTCCACGCCATCCTCATGCACGTTCACTTCGCGCACGTCATCGGAAAAATCGTCAACCTCGATGGTGTCCACGGTATCCCGCGCGACCACGATCTCCGCGTCGGCGTCCAGCACCTCTTCCACCTGGTCTTCGAAAGCGGGATCGGTCAGCTGGTAGAAGCCCAGCACCATCAGTTCCTGCAGGGCCTGCCGACCCTTGGCGGTCAGGCCGTTCCATGCGGCGAGGTCAAGCCGCTCGGCGGCGGCGATGCGCTGGGCGTCCTTGACCGACACCGCCAGGTCCAGCCCGCTGCAGTACAGGCTCGCGCCACGCTTGGCACGCCGCCAGGCCAGACGGGCCCAGGGATGGCGTTCCAGCAACAGACCGTTGGCCAGGGCGTGGTCGACCTCGTCCAGCGACGGCGCCGGGCCGCTCGGCATGACTTCGCCAGCGGCGCGGTAGGTGGTGATGAATCGGCCGAACCAGTCGCCCAGCTTGTCCGGGTCGTTCATGCGGATGGCATTGAGCGCGGCCACGACGCGGTTCATCGCCGCCACGTCGATCTCGTTCGGATCCTCCGGCAGCTTCAGGTCGGGGTCCTGGTAGCGGATGCCCTCATCGGCATCCACCACCAGGGTGTCCAGGTAATCACTGATCAGTTCGGCCGATGCCGGTGCGCGCATGCCGAAGGAGAAGGTCAGGCAGGCATCTTCGGCCACGCCGTTGTGCGGCACGTTCGGCGGCAGGTACAGCATGTCACCCGGCGCCAGCACCCAATCATGGCTGGGCTTGAATTTCGTGAGCTGCTTGAGCTCGATGTCCGGGCGGAAATCCAGCGGCGGACGCTTGCCCCTGGTCGATTCGCTGGCATCGATCTGCCAACGGCGATGGCCCTGGCCCTGCAGCAGGAACACGTCGTACTGGTCCACGTGGGCACCGACCGAGCCGCCGGTGGCGGCGAAGCTGATCATCACATCGTCCATCCGCCAGCGCGGCAGGAAATCGAAGTGGGCGATGAGCGCGCGCACGTCCGGGTCCCACTTGTCCACGTCCTGCACCAGCAGGGTCCAGTCTTTTTCCGGCAGGGCGGGGAACACCGACTCCTGGAACGGGCCGGTGCGCACGCGCCAGCCGTCAGTGCTGCGGTCATGTTCGATCAGACGCGCCAGCACGCCGTTTTCGCAGGCCAGGCCGGCGAGGTCTTCGGGCTGCACGGGGCTCTGGAAGCCGGCGAAGGCGTTGCGGATCAGCAGCGGGCGCTTCTGCCAGTAGTCGCGCAGGAAGGTTGCCGGGGCCATGCCCAGCGGCTTGGCGGGGGTGGCATGGACTTCGATGGCGAAGGTCTTGGCGGTGGAAGGGGATTTGCGTGCGGCCATGGGGGAGGTCCTTGCAACGGAGACAGGGCGCGGCCTGTGCAGCCGCTGATGGCCTATTGTCCGCGTTCGGACGGGGTGGTGTCGAACCGGTGGGACCCCCTCGCGGGTGTCTCTGGGATCTAGAGCCGCATCTGGGGTGGGCCGGGCGGGGAGGCTGGTTGGGGGACGGCAAAAACTGCATCCATGCGGGCCTCGTTTCGCGCCATCCATGGCGCTCAACGCCCCCGCCCAGCCCCACCGCCCCCCGCGTATGAAAAAGAGAAAAAGCGGTAGCGCCGACCCATGGTCGGCGAGCGCAGCGGGCCGTTGGCTGGCACATTCCGCCGACCATGGGTCGGCGCTACCGAAGGTTCTGTGGCCCCCATGGACCCGCCAACCAGGCAGCCCTGCAGCTTCTGCTCGTGCTGTTGCTCCGGCTTGAAAAAGCAGGTGCCGGGCGCAGCCCGGCCACCCTCCTTACACCGCGCGGGCGAGCTCGGCTGCCAGGCCGACGTAGCCACCCGGGGTCAGCTCACGCAGGCGCTGCTTGGCATCGGCCGGCAGCTCCAGCGATTCGACGAAGGCGCGCATCGACTCGGCGGTGATGCCCTGGCCGCGGGTCAACGCCTTCAGCTGCTCATACGGATTGGGCAGACCATGGCGGCGCATCACCGTCTGCACGGCTTCGGCCAGCACTTCCCATGCTGCGTCCAGGTCGGCATCCAGCCGCTGCGGGTTCACTTCCAGCTTGCCGATGCCCTTGGCCAGCGAATCCAGCGCCACCTGGGTGTGGCCGAACGCCGTGCCCAGTGCACGCAGCACCGTCGAATCGGTCAGGTCGCGCTGCCAACGGCTGATCGGCAGCTTGGCGCTGAAATGTTCGAACAAAGCGTTGGCGATGCCGAAGTTGCCCTCTGCGTTCTCGAAGTCGATCGGGTTGACCTTGTGCGGCATGGTCGAGGAACCCACTTCGCCTTCCTTCAGGCGCTGCTTGAAGTAACCCAGCGAAATGTAGCCCCAGATATCGCGCGACAGGTCGATCAGGATGGTGTTGGCGCGGCGCGCGGCATCGCCGATCTCGGCGATGTTGTCGTGCGGTTCGATCTGGGTGGTGTACGGGTTGAACACCAGTCCCAGGCCCTCGACGAAGCGCTCGGCGAAGGTCGGCCAGTCCACGTCCGGATAGCTGGAAACGTGCGCGTTGTAGTTGCCCACCGCACCGTTGATCTTGCCGGTCAGCTCCACCGCAGCCAGTTGGCGGCGCTGGCGCTCCAGGCGGGCGACCACGTTGGCCAGCTCCTTGCCCAGGGTGGTCGGCGAGGCGGTCTGGCCGTGGGTGCGCGACAGCATCGGCTGGGCTGCCTGTGCGTGGGCCAGCGAGCGCAGGGACGCGACGATGCCATCCAGGGTAGGCAGCAGCACCTCGCGGCGGGCCTGTTCCAGCATCAGCCCGTAACTGAGGTTGTTGATGTCTTCGCTGGTGCAGGCGAAATGCACGAACTCCAGCGCGGGGGCGAGTTCGGCATCGTCCTTCAGCTGTTCCTTGATGAAGTACTCCACCGCCTTGACGTCATGGTTGGTGGTGCGCTCGATCTCCTTCACCCGCGCGGCCTGGGCCGGGCTGAAGCCCTTGGCCAGCGCGCGCAGGCGCGCCGTGGCGGAGGCAGAGAAGGCCGGCAGCTCGATCACGCCGGGCTCCGCGCCCAGGGCCAGCAACCATTCCACTTCCACCGTGATGCGGGCCTTGATCAGCCCGTACTCGGAGAAAATCGGGCGCAGCGCATCGACCTTGCCGGCATAACGGCCATCGAGCGGGGACAGGGCGAGCAGGGCGGATTCGGACATGTCGGCAGGCAGCTGTGAGACGGCGGGGGCCATATTGTAGGGGCGTGCCTGCTCGACTGTCGAAAACACCGGCAGCGGCGGCGAGGTGGCCGTCGGCGGCCGTTCCGACCCTGTATCCTGAAACCAGATGCCAGCCTGGGGAACCTGCCCGATGCCAGCCGCAGTTTCCCTTTCCCCCTGAAAGCATGCGGAGTTGATCGGATGAGCAAGCGTTCCAGCACGAATTCCACCCCCGGTTTCCGGACCGAACGTGACAGCATGGGCGAGCTGCAGGTGCCTGCCGATGCGCTGTGGGGCGCGCAGACCCAGCGTGCGGTGGACAATTTCCCGGTGTCCGGCCAGCGCATGCCGCGTGGCTTCATCCGCGCGCTCGGCCTGGTCAAGGGCGCGGCGGCCGGGGTCAATGCAGAACTCGGCCACCTGCCCAGGAACATCGCCAAGGCGGTGCAGGGCGCGGCCGCCGAAGTGGCCGCCGGTGAGTGGGACGCGCATTTCCCGATCGACGTCTACCAGACCGGCTCTGGCACTTCTTCGAACATGAACGCCAACGAGGTCATCGCCACGCTGGCCAACCGCGGCGGCAAGGCCGGGCGCACGCCGGTGCATCCCAACGACCACGTCAACCAGGGCCAGAGCTCCAACGACGTGATCCCGACCGCCCTGCGCGTGTCGGCGGCGCTGGCCGCGCAGGAAGACCTGCTGCCGGCGCTGGCGCACCTGCGCAAGGTCATCGACCGCAAAGGGCGCAGCCTGCGCAAGGTGGTGAAGACCGGGCGCACGCACTTGATGGACGCGATGCCGCTGACCTTCGAGCAGGAGTTTTCGGCATGGTCGGCGCAGCTGGCCTCGGCGCAGCAGCGCTTCGATGACAGCCTCAAGCGCCTGCGTCGCCTGCCGCTGGGGGGCACGGCGATCGGCACCGGCATCAACGCCGATCCGCGCTTCGGCGAACGCGTGGCCAAGGCGCTGAAGGCATCGACCGGGGTCAGGTTCGAAAGTGCCGCCAACAAGTTCGAAGGGTTGGCGGCGCAGGATGATGCGGTGGAGATTTCCGGCCAGCTCAACGCGCTGGCGGTGGCACTGATCAAGATCGCCAACGACCTGCGCTGGATGAACGCCGGTCCGCTGGCCGGGCTGGGTGAGATCGAACTGCCGGCGCTGCAGCCGGGCAGTTCGATCATGCCGGGCAAGGTCAACCCGGTGATCCCGGAGGCGACGGTGATGGCCTGCGCACAGGTGATCGGTCACCACACCGCGATTACCGTGGCCGGGCAGACCGGCAATTTCCAGTTGAACGTCACCCTGCCGCTGATCGCGGTGAACCTGCTGGACAGCATCACCCTGCTTGCCAATGTATCGCGGCTGCTGGCAGACAGCGCCATCGACGGGCTGAAGGTGCGCCAGGACAGGGTGCGCGAGGCGCTGGACCGCAACCCGATCCTGGTGACGGCGCTGAACCCGATCATCGGCTATGAGAAGGCCGCGGCGATCGCCAAGCGTGCCTACAAGGAACAGCGCCCGGTGCTGGAGATCGCACTGGAGGACAGCGGCCTGGCCGAGGCCGAACTGCGCCGGCTGCTGGATCCGAAGGCGCTCACCGCCGGTGGCATCCACGCAGGCGGCGGCAGCGGCGGCTGATGCCCCGCCTCGACGGATCTGCGTGACGACCAACGGTCGTCACCCACCAGGGCAAGGGACCGACGGCCAGCGGCCGTCGCTACCCATGATCCTCAGCGACGATCAGCCTGCAGGTTGCCGAAGGTTTCGGTGTAGTCCTTGAACTCCGGGATCACCTGCACCAGGTCGGCCGGGATCGGGTTGCTTCCCGCCGGCGGCACGATCTTCACCGGCTTCCTGTCCGGGTCGGCCGGGGCGTCGACCAGGGTGTTCTGGCGCAGCACCTGCAGGTGGCCGAACATCTGCTGCAGCATCTGCTGCTGGTCGGCCCGCAGCGGTATTTCGATCTCATCGACCTTCATATGACCGTTGGCCAGGATGATGATGTTCGGCGCAGGCGCGCGGCGCACGGTGACCATGCTGTCGCTGACGGTGATCTTCGGCTTGCTGCGTTCGACGCGGTGGTTGCGGTACTCCTGGTCGCAGCCGGCAAGCACGAGGCAGGACAGGGCGGCCAGCAGCAGGAACAGCTTCTTCATGGCGGTCCACGGGAAAGGGGGAACGCGTTAGTGTAATCCCCGCAGCGCGGGCCGGCCGCCGCCAGATCGCAGGCGACGGCCGGGTGCGCTCATTCGTCGCAGCCGTCCACGTCGGTCTGGTCCATCGTCGCGTACGGGGCGAAGGCAGGCAGCGAGGCCGCCAGTGCCTGCTGGGTCGCCAGCATGGCCGGCAGCTTGTCACACAGCCCCTTGGCCTGGACCTTCAGCTTGTCCGCCTCGGCATTGACACGCTGTTCGATGCCCTCGGTCTGCCCGGAAAACACGCCTTTGAGCGCCTCGCCAGCGGCCTTGACGCCCAGGTTCGCGCCGGCCACGCCGATGTCCATGCCGGCCATTGCGATACCTTCCACCTGGTGGCGGTACTCCAGCAGCTGGGCGCGTTGGGCGGGTGTGGTCACGACGTCCTTGCCCTCGATCAGCAGGGCGCCGGCGGGGGTGATTTCGGCGGTTGGCAGGCCATCGACCGACAGTTTGAAGTTGCCGGTGCTCATCTCCTTGCGGGCTTTGTCGGTGGCTTGCTGTACCGAACGGCCGATGCTGCTGCCGGTATCGCTGATGGACTTGGCCGCGTCGGTGCCATGGTCGGTACAGGCCGCCAATGGCAGGGCCAGCAACAGGGTGGGCAGCAGGGTTCGCATCTTCATGGTCGATTCTTCCGTGTGTCGGTCGGGTTACTTGCCGCGCGGCAGGGTGACGGTGCCGCGCACGCCGCTGTGGCGGACATCGCCACTGCCGCTGCGCTGGACGGTCAGGTTGCCGCCCACGCCGTCGGCCTTGATCCCGCCCGAGCCGTGGCTGCCGACCAGCAGGTTGCCGCCGACATCACGCAGCTCGACATCGCCCGATCCGAGCACGCCGATTTCCACATTACCGCGCACCTGGCGGGCGTCGGCGTCTCCGGAACCGATGGTGCGGATGGCAACGTTGCCACCGACATCGCGCAGCTCCAGGTCGCCTGAGCCGATGCTGCCAACGGTTACGTCGCGGCGGATGTTGGATACCTTCGCATCGCCGGAGCCCACCGACAGCAGGTTCAGGCTGTCGGCGCCGTCGACCAGCAGGTCACCGGAGCCGACTGCGGCATGCACGCTGCCCTGGGTGCGCAGCACATCCGCGTCGCCGGAGCCCACGTCCACGCTGAGCGAGCGCGCGCCTTCCACATGTGCATCACCGGAACCGACCTTCAGCTGCACCATGACATCGGACGGCACGCTGCCACGGATGTCCAGCCACGCGTAGTTGTCGCCGATCACGATGCCCTGCTTGCCCTCGCGGCGCAGGCTGACCACCAGCTTGTCGCCGCTGCGCTGCTGGGTCAGGGTCAGGTCGCGCAGCCAGTCGGCACTGGACGCGCAGGCCCGGCCGGACAACTGCGCCGGACCGCTGCCGGCGACCACGTGCAGGTCGTGCTGGTTGACCTCCAGTACGACGGTTTTTGCGCCGGCCAGATCGAGCTTCAGGTCTCGGCTCTCGGTGAACTTGCAGGGCGCGTCGTTGGCCAGGGCGGACAGCGGCAGCAGCATCAGGGTGGCGCAGGCAAGCAGGGTACGCATGGCGGCAGGCTCCTTGTGGCTCAGATTTCGCCGGCGCGGCGGCGCAGGCGGATGGCGAGGAAGATGAAGACGATGCCGACCGCGGCGCCGATCCAGAGGTCCGGCATGGCCAGTGCACCGAGCTGGTTGGACGGCGACAGCAGCTGGACGATGGACCCGGATTCCCTGGCCACACCGGAGCGGTAGGCCAGTTCGACGCCGGGCACGGTGCCCAGCAACAGGCGGCCGACGATGTGCTGCCAGAACCATCCGCTGGTCATGTCCAGCAGGCCCATCACCTTGGTGGTGCTGACCACGATGCCGGCAAACAGCGGCAGCATCACCGCCCACAGGAACGGCTTGCTCTTGGCCCACGACGAGCACAGCAGCAGCCAGCCGACGGTCGGCAGCGACCACAGGGCGAACACCGGGATCCAGCTCAGGTGGCCAGCGGCCAGCAGCAGCGGGCTGGACGGCCCCCAGATCAGCGACATCGGGTCGCCGCCGTGGGTCAGGGCGACGATGGAAATGACGCCCAGGAAGCACAGCATGGTCAGTATCGAAGCGGCCACCGCGATCAGCGGAGCGATCACGATCGCGCTGAGCACCTTGGACAGCACGGTCTGGGTGTCCGACAGCGGCAACGACTTCCAGAACAGGATGCTGCGGTCACGGCGGTCGTCATACAGCGCGCCCAGGCAGTAGAAGAACACAACGAAGGCCATCACCACGAACGGCCACGCCGAGCTCAGCGCCAGCGTTGCATCCAGGCCGTTGCCGAGGTCCACCAGGTCCTTGGGATCCAGTTGGCGGGTCAGCAGGTCCAGGTCCAGGCCGTTGACCTGGATATCGCTGTCGTTGATGTGCAGGTCGCCCTGCGAGGCGGCGCGGCGCAGCACGAACAGGCCGATGATGATGCCGATGGTGCTCATCACCAGCGAGGCGACGCCGGCGATGATCGGGGCATACAGGAAACCGCCGCGGTTTTCCCAGTATTCGCGCTTGAGCAGCCAGCGCAGCGTGCCGGCCTTGCTGATCGGATGGTTCACGGCGTTCATGCGTAGGTTCCCTTCATGATGGCGACGAACAGGTCGGCCAGGCCGGGGTTGCGGGTTTCGCCGAGCGTTGCCAGCTGGCTGCGCGGCAAGTTGTCGAACAGCAGCACGGATTTGCCGAAGGGCAGGCTGCGTTCGTCGATCGGCTTGAGCGCGCGGGCGGTATCGAGCTGGTCGGCGTTGACCAGCACTTCGGTGTAGCGCTCGCCGACCTCGTCCATTTCGGCACTGAGCACGACCTTGCCGTCACGGATGAACATGACGTCGGTCAGGATGTGCTCGATCTCCTCCACCTGGTGGGTGGTGACGATGATCGTCTTCTGCTCGTCGAAGTAGTCTTCCAGCAGGCGCTGGTAGAACTCCTTGCGGTACAGGATGTCCAGCCCCAGGGTGGGCTCGTCCAGCACCAGCACGCGGGCGTCGATGGCCATCACCAGGGCGAGGTGCAGCTGCACGATCATGCCCTTGGACAGCTCGCGCACGCGCTGCCTGGGCTGCAGTTTGGTGGTGGACAGGAAGCGCTCGCAGCGGGCGCGGTCGAAGCGCGGATGCACCCCGGCAACGAAATCGATAGCTTCGCGGACCTTCAGCCAGCGCGGCAGCACGGCCACGTCGGCGATGAAGCAGATGTCGTTCATCAGCTCATCGCGGTGGCTGCGCGGGTCCTTGCCGAGCACGCTCAGCTCGCCTTCCACCGAGGTCAGGCCCAGCAGCGCCTTGAGCGCGGTGGTCTTGCCGGCCCCGTTCGGGCCTATCAGCCCGACGATGCGGCCGGCCGGAATGCTGAAGCTGGTGTTGTCCAGCGCGAGGGTGCGCTTGTAGGCCTTGCGCAGGCCCCGCGCGGTGATCACATCCTGGTGTGCTGCGCCGTTCATGAGAGTCTCCCTTGGGTCAACAGTTCGTTCACGTCCAGGCCCAGGCGCTGGATGCGCTCGAGCACGGCCGGCCATTCTTCGTTGAGGAAGCGATCGCGCTCGCTGCTGCGCAGCTGTGTTGCCGCTTCTTCGGTCATGAACATGCCCAGGCCGCGGCGCTTTTCGACCAGGCCTTCATCGGCCAGCTCCTGGTAGGCACGGGACACGGTAATGGGGTTGAGCTGGTAATCGGCCGCCACCTGGCGGACCGAGGGCAGGGCATCGCCCGGCTTGATGATTCCATCAAGCATCATGGCAATCACGCGCTCCTTCAGCTGACGGTAGATGGGGGCGCCATCGCTCCACTGGATATCGCTCATGGTCAGCTCCGGGGATTCAGCGACTGTGCGAAAGAAAAATACGGCATGGACAACGAGCTGTTCAGCCGCCGCGGGGTGGAGGGTGCCGGCGGTGCATTCCCAGCGTCCGGCACGCCTGCGTCCTGCAGGCTGTCGAGGGCGGAGGCGGCTTCGCTTTGGTCGGCGCCGCCGTGCGCCGCACCGAACCACAAAGACAGGAGCAGCAGGCCCGCCGCGCTGGCGGCCGTACGGGTCATGCGACGTTGGACTGACGTATTCATCGGCTCCCCCTGTCTCAGGTGACTGGTGTTGTAGTCAACTATAACACCACAGATTCAGAGTGCAAGCGGTCTGCGTCACCAACTGATGGCAGGGGTGGCCCGGGCTGCGCCCGGCGGTTGTGTTTTCAAGCCGAAGCCACTTCAACCTCAAGAGCCGCAGGGCTGCTTGCTGGCGGGGCGGGTCCATGGGGGCCTTGGAACCTGCGGGCATCGGTAGCGCCGACCCATGGTCGGCGGAATGTTCCCGCCAAGGGCCCGCTGCGCTCGCCGACCATGGGTCGGCGCTACCGCTTTTCTCTTTTTTCCTTG
>NZ_PJAY01000042.1:0-47460 GCF_002836635.1 Stenotrophomonas sp. Bg11-02 | reverse complement strand
ACAGCCCTGACAGGTTCCGGGCGCCGCCACCCGGGTATAAAAAAGAAGAAAAGCGGTAGCGCCGACCCACGGTCGGCGAGCGCAGCGGGCCGTTGGCGGGAACATTCCGCCGACCATGGGTCGGCGCTACCGAAGGTTCCATGGCCCCCATGGACCTGTCGAAGGTGGGGCGGGGTGGCTGTGCAGGACCGTCTTTTCGCATGGATGCGAAAAGCGAGCCTACAGGGACGTACTTGCGGCGTGTCCTGCACAGCCGCCCCGCCCCGCCAACCAGCAGCCCTGCAGCCTTTGACGTTGACCTTGACGTTGCTCCAGAAAGCAGAACGGCGCCCGCAGGCGCCGTCCGATCAACCGGGTTCAAGCGAAATCAGAACTTCGCGTCGAACTCGGCGGCGTAGCCGGTGTTGACCAGTACCTTCTGCAGTGACTCGGCCACCTTCAGGTTGCCGGCCACCACTTGATGGTTTTCCGGGCCGCGGTTGTCCATCCGGCCCAGCGTGGCGCCCTTGTAATCGCAGACCTTGCCGCCCGCTTCGCGCACCAGCAGGATGCCAGCGGCGATGTCCCAGGACTTCACCCCGGCCTCGAAGTAGGCGTCGGCGCGGCCACAGGCCACGTAGGCCAGGTCCAGCGCCGCCGAGCCGGTGCGACGCACGTCTTCAGCCTGCACCAGCAGCGTATCCACCGCCTTCAGCTGGGCGCTGGCGCGGGCGCGCTCGCGCGGGGCGAAGCCGGTGTGGATCATCGTGCCTTCCAGATCCTTGCGGTCCGACACGCGGATGCGGCGGTCGTTGAACACTGCGCCAGCACCACGGCTGGCGGTGAACAGTTCATTGCGCAGCGGATCGAAGATCACCGCATCGGTCGGCTCGCCGTTCTCCACCAGCGCGATGGATACGCAGTAGTGCGGGAAACCGCGCAGGTAGTTGCTGGTGCCGTCCAGCGGATCGATCACCCACATGTAGCGGTTGGCACCCTGGGTGCCACCTTCTTCGCCGATCACCCCGTATTCCGGGTAGGCGCGCTTGAGTTCCTTGACGATGACCTTTTCCGCATCCGCATCGACCTCGCTCGCATAGTCCATGCGGCCCTTCTGCACCACGTTGAGCGCCTCGAGCTTGTTGATGTTGCGCAACAACACATTGCCGGCGAGGCGGGCGGCCTTGACCATGACGGTGACGGCGGGTTTCTGCATGGCGGTAGCTCCCGGGAGGGCAGAGGGGGGATCGGCGGGGGAAAAGAGCAGGTCCGGCGCAGTGGCCGGCCGCACAGTTTACCATTGCAGGCCGTCCAGCTCGACTACCGCGTTCATGTCCGATCCATCCATAGCTTCCCGTATCCGTTTCGTCCTGGTCGGAACCCAGCATCCCGGCAACATGGGCGCCGCCGCGCGTGCCATGAAAACCATGGGCCTGGCCCGGCTGGTGCTGGTTGCCCCGGAAAAGCCGCTGGACGAAGATGCCTTCCGGCGTTCGGCCGGCGCCGAAGACGTGCTGGGCGACGCGCCGGTAGTGGCGACCCTGGCCGATGCCGTGGCCGACTGCACCCTCGTGCTGGGCTGCACCGCGCGTGCGCGCCGGGTGCAGCTGGAAGAACTGCTGCCCACCGTGGCCGCCGCCCGGGTCGCGGCCAAGGCGGCCGAAGGCGCCGAAGTGGCGATCGTGTTCGGTCGTGAGCGCACCGGCCTGACCAACGAAGAGCTGCAGGTGTGCCATGCCGCGGTGCATATCCCGTCCGATCCGGCGTTCAGCTCGTTGAACCTGGCCGCAGCGGTGCAGGTGCTGGCTTACGAAGTGCGCATGCGCCTGCTGGGCGATGCCGCCACGCCGGTGGCCGAGCCGGGGCTGCGTGAACAGCCGGCCAGCCATGAGCAGATGGAAAGCTTCTTCGGCCAGCTGGGCGAGACCCTGGACGAGATCGAATTCCACAAGGGCCGGGCGCCGGAATCGGCGATGCGCAAACTGCGCCGCCTGTTCCTGCGCAGCGAACCCAGCGAGCAGGAAGTGCGGCTGCTGCGTGGGATCCTGGCCGACGCCCAGCGGATGGCCAGGATGGCGCACGGCGACAAAAAATAGCCTGACGCAGTTCTCACTTTTTCGGGTAGTCTTTCCCTTACATGACGGGGGAACATCGTGAACGCTTGGCTGGGACGCATGCAGTGGGGACTGCTGGGCCTGGCGTGCCTGCTGATGGCAGGTGCGTGCATGGCGGCGTCGCCGGCGTCCAGCAGTGGGCGCGCCGACCAGCGTCACGTGCTGGTGCTCGGCCGCATCAGCGATGACCCCAGGGCCCACTACGCGCAGCTGCAGCCGTTGCTGGACTATGTCGTGGCCCACATGCACGACCTGGGGATCACCGAAGGCCGCGTATTGATGGCGCGCGATGCGCAGCAGATGGCCAGCTACCTGCGTCGCGGGCGCGTTGACTGGGTCACCGAAACGGCCAGCACCGCAGTGGCGCTGGGCCAGCGCGCCGATGCGCGTCCGCTGCTGCTGACCGAGCGCAGCGGGGTGCGCGAATACCACAGCGTGTTCTTCGTGCGCCGGCAGAGCCAGCTGCACCAGTTGGCCGACCTGCGCGGGCATACCCTGGCCCTGCAGAATTCGGCCTCCACCAGCGCCTATCTGGTGCCGGCCATGACCCTGCTGGAGAACGGCCTGGTGCCGCAGATCCTGCAGGAGCCCGATGACACGCCGACCGCCGATGCGGTCGGTTACGTGTTCGCGCGCACCGAACTGAACATCGCCACCTTCGTGCAGAAGGGCATGGTCGATGCGGGCGCGGTGAGCAGCGTGGACTGGGACGACGAACGCCGCGTGCCTCCTTCCTTCAAGCATGATCTGCGGGTCATCCATCGCACTGCGCCGTATCCGCGTGCAGTGGAGGTGGTGCGCGCGGACCTGGATCGGCGCGTGCGCGATCGCCTGCAGCAGGTGTTGCTGGACGCCGCGCAGGATCCGCAGGCGAAGGACGCGTTGGCACGCTTTTTTGGTACATCCGGCTTCCATCGCGTTGATGCGCGGATGCTGCAGCGGCCGGATGATTTGAAACGAGGACTGGTACGCGTGCGGATGGAAGTGGAATGAAGCGCCTGGGCTTGGGATCGGGAATGCAGGCGCGCTTCGTGCTGGCGATGGGCGGGGCGATGCTGGTGGTGGTGGCCATCCTGGCGGTGCTGCTGGGACGGCAGGCGGCGACGCAGCGGGAAGTGACCCGGCTCAGTGGCACGGTGATCCACGAACTGTTCGACCGCAGCATGCGCAGCCGCGGTGAAACGATGGCCCGTGAACTGGCCGATGCGCTGTCCAATCCGCTGTACTACAACGACCTGGAGCAGGTCGGGTCGCTGGTGCGCAACGTCTCGCGGCAACGTGCGGTGGGTTACGTGCTGGTGTTCGATGCCAAGGGCCGCCTGCTGCACGACGGGTCGGTCGGGGTGCCGGATTATGGGCGTGCGATGACCGATCCGCTCGCTGCCAGGGCGGTGGCCGCCAAGGGTGCGCTGGTGCAGGAATCGCCCAAGGTGCTTGAGAACAGCATGCCGATCCTGGTCGGCAACCAGCGCCTGGGCGGGGTGCGCGTGGGCATTTCGTTGAAGGACGTGCAGGTGCTGGAGGCGCAGGCCAGCCAGACCCTGGCGCAGCGGCTGGAACAGGTCGGCACCCGCCACCTTGGCTGGTTGCTGCTGATGCTGGCCTTGCTGGTGGCGATCGGGGTGGCGGTGGTGCTGTACGTGCAGCGCACCCTGGTCACGCCGATCCGTGGGCTGGCGATGGCGGCGCGGCAGATCGAGGCCGGTGACTACCAGGTGCCACTGCGCGAGAACCATCGCGATGACGAAGTCGGCGAGCTGGTGCGTGCCTTCGCGCGGATGCGCGATGCCATCGCCCGGCATGACCGCGAAGTGCGGCACATGGCCTATACCGATGCACTGACCGGCTTGACCAATCGGCTGGCGTTCCGCGAGGCGCTCGACCATCGGCTGATGGCGGCGCGCGCTTCGGGCCACCAGTTGGCGTTGCTGTTTGCCGACATGGATGATTTCAAGCGGGTCAACGACACGCTGGGCCACGAAGCCGGCGATGAGGCGCTGCTGCAGTTCGTGCAGCGCATCAGCGAGGCGGTGGCCACGGCGGGCGGCGACGAGGCCCTGCTGGCGCGTTTCGGCGGCGACGAATTCGTGATCCTGCTGGCTGAAGGCGATGTCGCCGCGCAGGCGCGCGAGCTGGCCGACCTGCTGGTGCGCGAGCTGGGCAAGCCGCTGCGCGTCCAGGGCCGCGAGCTGTTCCTCGGGGCTTCGATCGGCGTCACCCTGTTCCCCGATGATGCCGCCGATGCGACCACCCTGTTGAAGAACGGCGACATCGCCATGTACCAGGCCAAGATGGCCGGCAAGAACTGCCATCGTTACTACAGCCGGGCCATGGACCACGCGGTGGAGCGCCGCGTGCACATGGAGCAGGAGCTGCGCGGTGCCTGGGAACGCGGCGAGCTGCGGCTGGCCTACCAGCCGATCTTCCGCACCCGCGACCGGCGCATGGTCGGGGTGGAAGTGCTGTTGCGCTGGCAGCACCCCACGCTGGGCACGATCCCGCCGTCGGTGTTCATCGAAGTGGCCGAGCAGAGCGGGTTGATCGAAGTGATAGGCCCCAAGGTGCTTCGCGCGGCCTGCATGGAGGCCGCGCAGTGGCCGCGCAATATCGACGGCGAGGGCCTGTTCGTGTCGGTCAACGTGTCATCCCGGCAGCTGCGCGGCGGCGAACTGCCGGACCTGGTGGCGCAGTGCCTGCACGAGTCCGGGCTACCGGCTTCGCGCCTGCACCTGGAGCTGACCGAAACCGCAGTGATCGGCGATGAGATGCTGGCCGCGCAGCTGCTGGACAAGCTGCACCGCACCGGCGTGAAGGTCTGGCTGGATGACTTCGGTACCGGGTTCTCCGGGCTCAGCCACCTGCGCCAGGTGCCGGTGGACGGGGTGAAGATCGACAAGAGTTTCGTCGCTGACATGCAACGCGACCCGGATGACCTGGCACTGACCACCGCGATCATCGCCATGGCCCACGCGCTGGGCATCACCGTGGTGGCTGAAGGCATCGAACAGGAAGTGCAGTTCGACCTGCTCAGCCAGCGCGGCTGTGACCTGGCCCAGGGCTACTGGCTGAGCCACCCGGTCACCGCCACCGCGGTGGTGCAGATGATCGAATCCGGCGCCTGATTTCCCGCTACACAGGGCGCTTGCTGGGGTCGCCGGGAAGTTCGCGGACCAGTTTGGGGACCAGGTAGCCGGACAGGCGCGCGGTCAGTGCGGCGATCAGGGCCTTGGCCGTTGCATCGTCCACTTCGAAGTGGGCCACGCCCTCCACGCGATCCAGCTGGTAGAGGTAGTAGGGCATCACGCCGGCGGCGAAGCTGCGTTCGCTCAGCGCCGCCAGGGCGTCTTCGCTGTCGTTGACCCCGCGCAGCAGCACTGCCTGGTTCAGGAGCTGCGCGCCGGCCGCGCGCAGCCGCGCCAATGCAGCATCCACGCTGGCATCGAACTCATTGGCATGGTTGGCGTGGATCACGAAGGCCAGCGGCCACGGCAGGCTGCCCAGCCAGGCCACGAGGTCTTCGTCAACGCGCTCGGGCAGCACCACCGGAAGGCGGCTGTGGATGCGCAGTCGGCGCAGGTGCGGGATGGCGCGCAGGGCATCGGTCAGCTCCACCAGCTTGTGCGTGGCCAGTGACAGCGGATCCCCACCGGACAGGATCACTTCGTCGATGCCCGGGTCTTCGGCGATGGCCCGCACCGCGTCCTGCCAGCCCCCCTTGGCGGCGTTTTCGGTGCCGTAGTCGAAGTGGCGGCGGAAGCAGTAACGGCAGTTGATCGCGCAGCTGCCGGTGGTCACCAGCAGCGCGCGGCCACGGTACTTCTGGATGACCCCGGTCGCCTTCTTTGCCGCGCCGTCGCCGACCGCATCCAGGCTGAAACCAGGCACCTGGCGCATTTCGGCGTCGATCGGGAGCACCTGGCGCAGCAGCGGATCGTGCGGGTCGCCATGCCGCATGCGGGCCACGAACCCTTCCGGGACGCGCTGTGCGAACTGCTGCAGGGCCGCCTCCGAAACGCCCAGCGCCGCAGGCTCCAGCCCGAGCCGTGACAGCAGTTCGGCCGGGTCGCGTATCGCCTGGCGCCAGAGCTGCTGCCAGCGGGCGGAAACGGGGCGGTGAGCGGCGGAGAGCTGCATGGACAGGGGGCCTGCGGTTATCATGGGGGCATAAATCAGTGCCCACCGTCCTGCGGTGGGCTTTCCATTCTATCCGGCTCGCCGCGCATGCGGCGGTTTCGCCATTTGAGGAGCTTGAGCATGGCCACTGCGGGCATGAACGATGTCAAGAACGGGATGAAGATCCTGGTCAACAATGAACCGGCCGTCATCTCGGAAACCGAGTTCATCAAGCCGGGCAAGGGCCAGGCCTTCACCCGCGTGCGCTACCGCTTCATCAAGTCCGGCCGTACCGTGGAAATGACCATGAAGGCCACCGATGACGTCGAAGTGGCCGACGTTGTCGATACCAACATGAACTACATGTACAGCGACGGCGAGTACTGGCACTTCATGGACCCCGAATCCTTCGAGCAGGTGCAGGCCGACAAGGCCGGCATGGGCGGCGCGGAGAAGTGGCTGAAGGGCGAAGAGTCCTGCATCGTGACCCTGTGGAACGGCTCGCCGATCTTCGTGCAGCCGCCGAACTTCGTTGAGCTGAAGATCACCGAGACCGATCCGGGCGTGCGCGGTGACACCTCCGGCGGCGGCGGCAAGCCGGCCACGCTGGAAACCGGCGCGGTGGTCCGCGTTCCGCTGTTCGTGAACCAGGACGAGATCATCAAGGTCGACACCCGCTCGGGCGAATACTCCGCGCGCGTAAAGTAATCCGGCGCAGCCGGATTACGGTAGGGACGGTCGCTGGCCGTCCGCTCCCGGCGTTACGTGGGGCCGGCCGATGGCCGTCTCCACGGCCGACCCGCCGCCCCCGCCAAGTGAGTCCGCATGACCGACACCGCACGCACCCCCGAAGCCTGTGACCTGCTGATCGAAGCCGGTTACGTGGTCCCGATCGAGCCGCATGCGGTGGTGCTGGAAGACCATGCCGTGGCCGTGCGCAATGGCGAGATCATCGCGGTCCTGCCGCGCAGCCAGGCGCGCGAGCGCTTCAATGCCGCCCAGGTGGTCAGCCGACCCGAGGCCGCGCTGATGCCGGGCCTGGTCAATGCCCACACCCACAACCCGATGACCCTGCTGCGCGGGGTGGCCGACGACCTGCCGCTGATGACGTGGCTGCAGCAGCATATCTGGCCGGTGGAAGCGGCGGTGATCGGGCCCGAATTCGTGGCCGACGGCACCACCCTGGCGATCGCCGAGATGCTGCGTGGCGGTACTACCTGCGCCAACGAAAACTACTTCTTCGGCGACGTGCAGGCAGCGGTCTACAAGAAGCACGGCTTCCGCGCGCTGGTCGGCGCGGTGATCATCGATTTCCCCACCGCCTGGGCGAAGAGTGATGACGAGTATTTCGCCAAGGCCGGCGAGCTGCACGACCAGTGGCGCAACGATCCGCTGATCGGCACCGCGTTCGCCCCGCATGCGCCGTATACGGTCAACGATGCGAACTTCGAGCGCGTGCGCATGCTTTCCGACCAGCTGGACATGCAGGTGCACCTGCACACGCACGAGACCGCGCAGGAGATCAGCGATTCGATCACCCTGCACGGGCAGCGTCCGCTGGCTCGGCTGGATCGCCTCGGCCTGGTCAACGACCGCCTGATCGCCGTGCACATGACCCAGCTGACCGAGGCGGAGATCCACCTGTGCGCCGAGCGCGGCGTCAGCGTGGTGCATTGCCCGGAATCCAACCTCAAGCTGGCGTCCGGCTTCTGCCCGGCCTGCGCGCTGCAGCGCGCCGGGGTGAACCTGGCCATCGGTACCGATGGCTGCGCCAGCAACAACGACCTGGACATGTTCAGCGAAAACCGCACTGCGGCGATCCTGGCCAAGGCCGTGGCCAATGATGCGACCGCACTGGATGCGGCCAGCACGCTGCGCGCGTCCACGCTGGGCGGCGCGCGCGCGCTCGGCTTCGGCGAGCGCATCGGTTCGATCGAAGTCGGCAAGCAGGCCGACCTGGTCTGCGTGGACCTGTCCGCGCTGGAGACCCAGCCGCTGCACAACGTGCTGTCGCAGCTGGTATATGCCACCGGTCGCCAGCAGGTGAGCGATGTGTGGATCGCCGGCCAGCCCAAGCTGGTGCAGCGCGAACTGGTCGGCATGGACCTGCCGGGCATCATCGCCAACGCGCGCCAGTGGCGCGAGCGCATCCGTCACGTGCGTGCCTGATCCATCCCATCCGCGCGCCCCCCGGCGCCGCAAGGACACCCCATGAACGCCCCGAATGTTTCTTCCAATTTCGACCAGGCCGAGCTGGACAAGTTCGCCGCCCTGGCCAACCGCTGGTGGGATGCCGACGGTCCGCAGAAGCCGCTGCATGCGCTCAACCCGGTACGCCTGAAGTATGTCGCCGACCGGGCACCACTGCGCGGGCTGCGCGTGCTTGACATCGGCTGCGGTGGCGGCCTGCTCAGCGAGGCGCTGGCCCAGGCCGGTGCCGAAGTAACCGCCATCGACCTGGCGCCGGAGCTGGTCAAGGTGGCGCGCCTGCACGCGCTGGAAAGCGGCGTGAGCGTGGACTACCGGGTACAGGCTGCCGAGGACCTGGCCGCTGAGCAGCCGGAAAGCTACGACGTGGTGACCTGCATGGAGATGCTGGAACACGTGCCGGACCCCGGTGCGATCATCGAGGCCTGCAAGCGGCTGCTCAAGCCCGGCGGCCAACTGTTCCTGTCCACCATCAACCGCACCGCCGCCGCCTTCGCGGTGGCGATCGTGGGCGCCGAGTACGTGGCGCGGCTGCTGCCCAAGGGCACCCACCACTACCAGGAATTCATCACCCCGGCCGAGCTGTCGCGCTGGCTGCGCGAGGCTGACCTGCAGCTGCGGGACGTCAGCGGCATGGCCTACGAGCCATGGCGCAACCGCGCCCGGTTGTCCAGCCGGACGGACATCAACTACCTCGCCCACGCGACCAGGCCGGCATGACCGCAGTGCGCTTCCCGCCCGCGGTGCTGTTCGACCTGGACGGTACCCTGCTGGACAGCGCGCCGGATTTCGTCGCCACCGCCGGCGACATGCTGGCCGCCCGCGGTCGGCCGCTGGTGTCTCTGGAAGTGCTTCGCCCGGTGGTGTCCAAGGGCTCGCGCGCGATGCTGGCCGCTGCCTTCCCGGACCTGCCCGGCGACCAGCGCGATGCGCTGGTTCCGGAGTTCCTGCAGCGCTACGAAGCGCTGATCGGCCGGCATGCAACGCTGTTCGACGGCGTGGCGGGCATGCTCGCCGCGCTGGATGCCGCCGACGTGCGCTGGGGCATCGTCACCAACAAGCCCGAATACCTGGCGCGGCTGATCCTGCCGCAGCATGGCTGGCAGGCACGCTGTGCGGTGCTGGTTGGCGGCGATTCGCTGCCCGAGCGCAAGCCGCACCCGATGCCGCTGCTGCATGCCGCGCAGGCGATCGGCATTGCACCGTGGCAGTGTGTGTACGTCGGCGATGACGAGCGTGACATCATCGCCGCGCGCGCTGCCGGAATGCCTTCGGTTGCCGCATTGTGGGGCTATCGCCTGGCCGAGGACGACCCGGCCAGCTGGAACGCCGATGTCGTGCTGGACGATGCGCACGCGCTGCAGCAGGCCAGCCGCTGGCCGACCCTCCCGGCACCGCCGGTCAAGAATTGAAGGATACGTAGTGAACAGCAGTGCGTTGGACAGCTTCCTGGACAAATGGCGTGCGCGTTGGCCGGAATGGTCGGTGGCCGAGCCGTTCGTGGCGCCGGAGCAGCGTGCGCGCGCGGTGGCGTGGTTTTCGCTGCTGCAGGAATTCGATGACATGCTCAACACCAGCGGCGATCCGCTGCCGGCCGATGCCAAGCTGGCCTGGTGGGGCGAAGAGCTGCGCAGCTGGGCGGGCCAGCGCTCACGCCATCCGCTGGGCCGCGTGCTGGAGCCGATCCGCGCGCCGTGGGCGGCACTGGCCGATGCGCTGCCGACGCTGGTGGAGGCGCGTGCGGTGGCCGTGGATGCGGCAGCCGCGCAGCGTGCGTTGACGGTGTTCGCCGAAGCGGTGGCGGCGGTGGAGGCCGTGCTGTTCGATGACAAGCCGCGCACCGGTGCCGGCCGTGCTGTGCTGCTGCAGACGCTGGCGCAGCGGCTTTACGACGCGGGCGTGGCCGGCGTGCCGCGTTCGCTGCTGGAGCAGGAGGCCGATGGCGCCTCGCAGCGCTGGGCCGGCGAACTGCTGAAGGACTGGAAGCTGCGCGTTGCCGGCCCCCGCCCGCGACGGATATGGGCGGTGCTGGCGCGTGCACGGCTGCAGGCGCAGGCCAGCGGCAAGCCGATCGAAGCAACGCCGGTGCGCACCTTGTTGCGTGTGTGGTGGGCCGCGCGCGGCTGACGCCCTGCTGGCAGCGCCGACCCATGGTCGGCGAGCGCAGCGGGTGGTGGCCTGATCGATTCCGCCGAGCATGGCTCGGCGCTACCCGCTGGTCCGGGTTGTCGGTAGCGCCGACCCATGGTCGGCGAGCGCAGCGGGTGGCGGGGGACGACCGTTGGTCGTGACCTCCTCACTTCCGTTCCAGCACCAGCAGCGGGTCGATGCGGGTGTCGAACCAGTTCATGCCCCAGTGCAGGTGGGGCCCGGTCGCACGCCCGGTGGCCCCCACCGCGGCAATCACCTGGCCCTGTTCGACCCGATCACCGACCTTGACGTCGATGCGCGACAGGTGCAGGAAGTTCGAGCTCACCCCGAAGCCATGGTCCAGCAGCAGCGTGCCACCGGTGAGATACAGGTCTGGCGCGGCGAAGGTCACCACGCCAGCCGCCGGCGCCTTGACCGGCGTGCCGGTGGGCACGGCGATGTCCATTCCGGAATGGCCCGATCCAGGCTGTCCGTTGTAGACCCGGGCATTGCCGAAGCGGCCGCTGATGCGACCCTGCACCGGCCACATGAACGGCTGGGCGAAGTCGGCGCGGTCGTCATCGCGCGCCCGCGCCGCCGTCACTTGGGCCTGTTCGCGCTTGATCCGCTCGGCGATCGCCGGCGGCGGGTTGACCGTCTTCGGCGGCACGCCGTTGACCCGTTCCACCGGCCAGTCACGCGGCGTCACCGCGATCGCGACGCGCTCGCTGCCGCCGTCGGGACGCTGCACTTCAACCTGCAGCGGACCCTTCTCATCGCGACCGATGCCGAACACCACGCTGCCGTAGCCACTCACCCGCAGCGTGCGGCCGCCGTAGCGGACCGTGCTGCCCGCCGGCACCTTGCCGATCACCATCGCGCCCTGCGAGGCGCTGGCGGGGAACACGACGCGACTGTCGGTGGCCTGTGCGGCGGCCGGGTTCACCGCGCACAGCAGGGCGGGCAGGGCGCCGGCGAGGACCGAGGCCAGCAACAGCGCCCTCATCAGCGGTTGAACGCCAGGCGCTGGCCGTTGGCGGCCCCAACGATCTGCGTGCCGTCCCAGGCCAGCTGGCCGTTGATCCAGGTCGATGCGATGCGCGACTGGAACGTAGTGCCTTCGAAGGGCGACCAGCCACACTTGGACAGCACGTCTTCGCGCTTGACGGTGAACGGCTTGTCCTCCACCAGTACCAGGTCGGCGAAGTAGCCCTCGCGCAGGAAGCCGCGTTCGGCCACGTCGAACAACTGCGCCGGCGCGTGGGCGAATTTCTGCACCACCCGGGCGATGTCCAGCTTGCCTTCGTGCACCAGCTCCAGCGCAGCGGTCAGCGCGTACTGCACCAGCGGCAGGCCGGACGGGGCCTGTGCGTACGGCTTCTGCTTTTCTTCCCAGGTGTGCGGGGCATGGTCGGTGGCGAGCACGTCGATGATGTCTTCCACCAACGCGGCGGTCAGCGCCTCGCGGTCAGCCACGTCCTTGATCGCCGGATTGCACTTGATCAGGTTGCCCAGGCGCGCGTAATCGGTCCGATCAAAGCGCAGGAAATGGATGCAGGTTTCAGCGGTGATCTGCTTGCGGCTGCCATCGGCACGGATCAACGGGCCGCGCTCGAACAGGGCCAGCTCGTCGGCGGTGGAAATGTGCAGCACGTGCAGGCGGGTGCCGTGCCTGCGCGCCAGCGAAACCGCAAGTTCCGACGACTTCAGGCACGCCTGGCGCGAGCGGATGTCCGGATGTTGCTCCGCGCTCAGCGTGTCGCCGTATTGCGCCTGGTACTGCTTCATCAGCGCGTCGATCATCGGCGTGTCTTCGCAGTGCGTGATGATGGGAGTTGGCGCGTCGCGGAAGATCGCGTCCAGCGTTTGCGGGTTGTCGACCAGCATGTTGCCGGTGGAGGCACCCATGAACACCTTGATGCCAGGCGCGGTCTTCGGATCAAGGCGCTGGATGTGTTCGAGGTTGTCGTTGCTGGCGCCCATGTAGAAGCCGTAATTCGCACGCGCGCGGCCAGCAGCGGAATCGTACTTGGCCTGCAGGGCGTCGGCGTTCAGCGTCGGCGGATTGGTGTTGGGCATGTCCATGAAGGTGGTCAGGCCCCCGGCCACGGCGGCCGCCGATTCGGTGGCGATGTCGCCCTTCTGGGTCAGGCCGGGTTCGCGGAAGTGCACCTGGTCATCGATCATGCCGGGCAACAGCCAGCGCCCTGCGGCATCGACCACCTGCTCGCCATCGCGCGCGGCCAGGCCGCTTTCGATACGGGCGATGCGGCCGTTCTCGATGCGCAGGTCGGCATCGAAGACGCGTCCTTCGTTGACCAGGCGGGCGTTGGTAATCAGCGTGGAAGGCATGTCAGTGGTTTCCTTTGCAGCGGCAGGCGGGATCTTCGGTGCGCTCGGGCACTGGATCGAATCCGCCAGGATGGAAGGGATGGCAGCGGCCGATACGGCGCACGGCGAGCCAGCTGCCACGCAGCGGACCGTGGCCGGCGATGGCCTGCATGGCATATTCGGAACAGCTGGGGACAAAGCGGCAGCGCGGCCCGAGCAGCGGGCTGATGAAGCGCTTGTAGAAGCGCAGCAGGGCGATGAGCAGGTGGGAGATCACCCGTTCATAGTAGAACGAGTGCCCGCTGTTGGGGTGAATCGCGGCGGCATGGCAGCGCTGCCCGTAAATCCCGACGGAACGGCCGTCGCCCATTCAGTGGGAGCCCGTGGGCTACATGGTTGGCAGCGGCGCATATTTGTCGCAGGATGGGGCGTTGGCTGCCGCACGCGTCCTGCGCCGCAGCCATGTCGGCGGCATGGCTGCCGACCAGGTTCCGTGCCGCGCAGCAGGTGATGCGGGTCCCGGGCAAGCCACGGCCTTGTTTTACAACGGTTGTGTGTGCGTCCTGTCACGCGGTTGCTGCAGTCGGCCGGGTAGGCTATAAAGGCCCGCTTTCCCGGGCCCCGGGGAATCCAAGGAAGAGCGTTTCGTGGCTGCTAAAAAATCTGCAAAAAAGGCCGTCAAGGCCGCCAAGAAGTCCGCCAGCCCTGTTGCGAAGAAGACGGCGGCCAAGTCTGTAGCCAGCAAGCCGGCCAAGCCGGTGGCCAAGGCAACGGGGAAGACAACGGCCAGGACGGCCACGGCGAAGAAGGCGCCGGCAGCGAAAGCGCCCGCGAAGAAAGCGCCGGTGAAGAAGGTCGCGGCCAAGAAGGTCGCGGTGACCAGGGCACCGGCGAAGAAGGTCGTCGCCAAGAAGACGGCGGTCACCAAGGCAGCGGCGAAGAAAGCGCCGGCCAAGGTCGCCAGCAAGCCGGCCAAGGCCGCTTCGAAGCCGGCCAAGCCGGTTGCCAAACCGGCCGGCAAGGTCGCAAAGAAGCCCGTGGCCAAGCCGGCCCCGGCAAAGAAGGTTTCCACGGTCGCCAAGGCGGCCAAGGCCGCCAAGCCGGTTTCCGGCAAGGCGTCCGCAAGCAAGCCGTCGGCCAGTCCGGCGGTGAACAAGACCGCCACGGCAAAGCCCGCGGTCGGCAAAGCCACCGGCAAGCCGGTGGCGGCGCCCGCAGTGAAGTCCGTACCGAAGCCGGCCCCGCCGGTTCCGGCCACGTCTGTCCCGGCCAGCAACGCCGGTACCAAGGCACCTGAAAAGGTGGCCAAGGCGCCAGCCAAGCAGGCCCCGCAAATCAAGAATCCCGTGCCCGTTTCGAAATCGTCCGCGAAAACCCCTGTGAAATCCGATGCCGCCCCGAAGACCGTCGCCCGCCCGGTGGGCAAGGTCGCCGTGGCAGTGACCGCACGCTCGACCGCTCCGGCGCCGCGCAGCAAATACAAGGTGGTCGAGTACAAGACCGACGAAGCCACCGGCCGTCCGATCCTGCCTGCCGGCTACAAGCCGGGCGCAGAAGAGGAATACATGAGCCCGCTGCAGCAGGAGTACTTCCGCAAGCGCCTGCAGGACTGGCGCGCCGATCTGGTGGAAGAATCCAAGCAGACCATCGAGAACCTGCGCGAGGAAGTGCGTGATATCGGCGATGAAGCCGAGCGTGCGACTCGCGAAACCGAGAACTCGCTGGAACTGCGCACCCGCGATCGTTACCGCAAGCTGATCGGCAAGATCGACAGCACGCTCAAGCGCCTGGAAGCAGGTGATTACGGCTACTGCGTCGATACCGGCGAAGAGATCGGCCTGGATCGCCTCGAAGCGCGCTTGACCGCCGAGCGCACGATCGATGCGCAGGAGCGCTGGGAACACATGCAGAAGCAGCAGGGCGACTGAGCCGTATGCTGCCGCATGACGAAAAAGCCCGGCTCGCGCCGGGCTTTTTCGTTTGTGCGTCCACCGGGGACGGCAGCGCCGACCCATGGTCGGCGAGCGCAGCGGTCCGCGGGCTGACGGCGTTACCGCAGCTGCAGCTCCAGCTCGCTGCGCTGCGGCATCTGCACCGTCACCGGCGCGCTTTGCAGATCGCCCTCGGCGTGCGACGCCGTGCCGGTGCGTGACAGTCGCGCCAGCACCTCCACCTGTGCGTGGGAAGACAGCGGCTGGGTCGGCATCGGGCTGTCGGCGTCGCTGAGGGTGGCGCTCGCAGGCAGCGCCTGCAGCGGATAGCGGCGCACCGCCACCGGCATCGGCGGGCCTCCCGGTGCACGTGCCAGCACGAACAGCGCCGCGTCCCGTGGCCACTGCGCGGGAGCGAAACCGGGCGGTAGCGCGATGCGGATGCTCAGCAGGGGCGCCGCGTTTTCCTGCAACGCCCCGGAGGAAGCGGCGGGCGCTTCGGCACCTGCCGCCGCGCGTGCGATGACCAGCTGTTGTTGCAGTGCCGCCGCCGCGCCGGGCTGCAGGCGCGGCAGCAGCGCGGACCACACGGCCACCGCTTCCGCATCGCGGCCGCGCTGGCGCAGCGCGATGCCCAGCAGCCAGGCAGCGCGTTCGGCATCGGGCTGCACCTGCAGCGCATGCTGCAGCCAGCCCAGCGCCCGGTCATCGAAATGTTTTTCCGGATCGGCCTGGGCACGCGCCTGGGCGGCTTCCACCAGCACGCCGGCATCGTCCGGTGCCAGCGCTGCAGCCCGGCTGTACGCGGCAGCAGCGGCATCAAGCTGGCCGAGTTCGCCGCGCGAGCGGCCCAGCAGCACCCAGCCATCGGCGCGCTGCGGTTCCTGCTCAAGTGCCTGTTCCAGCGCCTGCACGCCATCGCGCAGCTCCGCCAGCGAGGGCGCGGCCGGTTCCTGCGCGGCGCGCGGATCGCCCACCAGCAGGTACAGGCTGGCGCTGGCCAGGCCGATGCTCAGGCAGGCAACGAGGAATCCCGCCCGCCCGCGCGCGCGCAGCGGCCACAGCACCGCCAGCGCCAGCAGCAGGCCCGCAATCCCCGCCAGTACGGCCAAGCCGGCCGTCACCAGCCATCACCGCGGGTTTCCTCGACCACCACCGTGCCACCGCGGCGGCGCACCAGCCGCCACACCAGCAGCGCGCCGGCCAGCAGGAACAGCAACGGTCCGCCCCACAGCAGCCACGTACCGGGTTGCAACGTGGGCTGGTACAGCACGAACTCGCCATAGCGCTGCACCAGGAAGCGCTTCACCTCGGCATCGTCATGGCCCTGTTGGATCAGCTGCAACACTTCGCGGCGCAGGTCCTGGGCGATCTGGGCATTGGAATCGGCCAGTGACTGGTTCTGGCATTGAACGCAGCGCAGCTGCGCGGCAAGCGCATGGAAGCGGGCTTCTTCGGCATGGTCGGTGAACTGCAGCGGCCGCGCATCATGCACCGGCTGCTGCGCGCGCGCGACGCTGCAGAACAGCGAGGCCAGCAGCAGCACGGCCATCAGCAGGCCGCCTGCCAGCCGGCTGGCCGCGTGGCGATCAGGGAGTGGCGTGCAGTGCATTGCCGGCATCGGCCTGGGACTTCTCGACCTGTTCCAGCGCCGGGATCAACTTCTGCTCGATCACCGCCTGGGTCATCGCGCCGCTGTACTTCCAGCGCACCACGCCGCTGCCGTCCACCAGGAAGGTTTCCGGTGCGGCGGTGATGCCCCAGTCGATCGCGGTGCGGCCTTCGATATCACTCAACACCACCATGAAGGGATTGCCGAGTTGTTCCAGCCAGCGCAGGGCATCGGCCGGTTCATCCTTCCAGTTGTAGCCGATCACCCGCACGCGCTTGGTTTCGGCAAAGCGGGTCAGCACCGGATGTTCTTCGCGGCAGGCCGCGCACCAGCTGCCCCAGACATTGAGCAGGTACGGCGCGCCGCGCAGCTCTTCGCTGCGGACCTGGATGTGCGGATCGTGCAGCACCGGCAGTTCGAAAGCCGGCGCCTGCTTGCCGATCAGCGGCGAGGGAAGGACATCGCGCTGCGGATCGCCGCTCTTCATCACCCCATACACCATCAGCCCGAGCAGGCCGAAGAAGAACAGCACGCCGATCACGATGGCCACCGGCGGCAGCGGACGGGAAGGGCGGGGGGCGGGGGATTCGGACATGGAAAACAGGACTCCTACGGACGGCGGAAACGACGGTCAACGGCAGCGACCAGGCCACCGAGCGCCATCAGCAGCGCCCCGAGCCAGATCCAGCGCACGAATGGCTTGATATGCACGCGTACGGCCCATGCATTGTTGCCCAGTGGCTCGCCCATTGCCACGTAGACATCGCCGGAAAGGCGCGCATCGATGCCGGCTTCGGTCATCACCTGGCCACCGCTGGCATACAGGCGTTTTTCCGGATGCAGCAGGGCGCGTTCGCGGCCATCGCGGAACACCCGCAGGTGGCCGCGGTCGGCGCTGAAGTTCGGGCCCTCGCGATGATCGACGCCTTCGAAGCGGATTTCATGGCGGCCCACCACCACGGCCTGCCCGGGTGACAGGGCGACTTCGCGCTGCACGTTCAGCGCTTCCACCAGCAGCGCGCCGGCCAGGAACACCGCCATGCCCACGTGGCCCAGCAGCATGCCGGTCATTTCCGCGGTGAAGCGCCCATTGCCGCGCAGCCGCTGCCAGATGAAGCGTGCCGTGCCCAATCCAACCCATGCGGCCGCGCCGACGCCGAGCCCGACCTTCCAGCCGTTCTGGGGTGCCCGCCACCACGCCAGCGCGGCCAACAGCACTGCCAGCACCAGCCACGGCAACAGCAGCGCCAGCGCGCGCGAGGGTTGGTCGCGCTGCCAGTTGACCAGCGGGCCGAACGGCAGCAGCAGCACCAGCGGCGCCATCAGCAGCAGGAACAGGCTGCCGAAGTAGGGCGGCCCGACGGAGATCTTGCCCAGCCCCATCGCATCGGCCAGCAACGGATACAGGGTGCCCAGCAGCACCATCGCACAGGCACTGGCCAGCAGCAGGTTGTTGGCCAGCAGCAGGGTCTCGCGCGAGGTGGCGGTGAAGCCGCGGCGCGGATCGCTGCTGTCCACGCCCAGGCTGCCGGCGCGCAGCGCGAACAGCAACAGTGCGCCGCCGACCAGGATCGCCAGGAACAGCAGGATGAACATGCCGCGCGAGGGATCGGCAGCGAAGGAATGCACGCTGGTCAGCACGCCCGAACGCACCAGGAAGGTGCCAAGCAGGGACAGCGCGAAGGCGGCGATCGCCAGCAGCAGGGTCCAGCTGGCGAAGGTGCCGCGCTTTTCGGTGACCGCCTGCGAGTGGATCAGCGCGGCGCCGGCCAACCATGGCATGAAGCTCGCATTTTCCACCGGATCCCAGAACCACCAGCCGCCCCAGCCCAGTTCGTAGTAGGCCCACCAGCTGCCCAGCGCGATGCCCAGGGTGAGGAAGGCCCAGGCCACGTTGGTCCACGGCCGTGTCCAGCGCACCCAGCGCGTATCGACCCGGCCATCCAGCAGCGCGGCGACCGCGAACGCGAACGGCACCGAGAAGCCGACGTAGCCCAGGTACAGCATCGGCGGGTGGATGATCAGTCCCGGGTCCTGCAGCAGGGGATTGAGATCACGGCCTTCCAACGGTGCGGGGATCAGGCGCGCGAACGGATTGGAGGTGAAGATCAGGAACGCCAGGAAGCCGATGCTGACCAGGCCCATCACCGCCAGCACGCGCGCCTGCACGGTAGCGGGCAGCGCGCGCGAGCCCAGCGCCACCGCGCCGGTCCACGCGGCCAGCACCAGCGCCCACAGCAGCAGCGAGCCTTCGTGCGCGCCCCACACCGCTGACCAGCGGTACACCATCGGCAGCAGCGTATTGGAGTTTTCGGCGACGTAGCGCACCGAGAAATCCTGCTGCACGAAGGCAGCGGTCAGCACCGCGAAGGCGGCCGCCACCAACAGCAGCTGCGCCAGCGCCGCCGGTCGCGCGACCTGCATCCAGCTGGCGATGCCGCGCTGCGCCCCGATCAGCGGCAGGCTGGCCTGCAGCAACGCGGCCAACAATGCCAGCAGCAGCAGGATCTGTCCCAGTTCGGGCAGCACTCAGCGCACCTCGGGCGCAGGCACGGGCACATCGTGTTTGACGTGCGCCTTGCCCATCTTGTCGGCCAGTTCCTTCGGCATGTAGGTTTCATCGTGCTTGGCCAGCACTTCTTCGGCGATGAAGCGATCACCCTGCAGGCGTCCGGTCACCACTACCGCCTGGCCTTCGCGGAACAGGTCGGGCAGGATCTGGTCGCTGCGAACGGTGAGCTCGGCATCACCATCGGTCACGGTGAACAGCGCCACCAGCGAGCCGGGCTCACGTTCCAGCGAGCCCTTGGCCACCATCCCGCCCAGGCGGAAGCGTTCGGCGCTGCCGGCATCACCACGCAGCACTTCGGCCGGGGTGTACAGGTAGGCCACGTTGCGCTGCAGGGCCATCGCCACCAGCGCGGTGGCCAGGCCGGAAGCGGCCACCAGCAGCAGCACCCACAGCAGTCGACGCCGGCGCTGCGGGTTCATCGCTCCAGCTCCAGCGGCGCGCCGTTACCGGTGCTGGCCGAGCGCCGAGCCTGCTGCCGCTGCTGGCGCTGGCGGGCATCCTGGCGTGCGCGGCGCAGGCGCAGGTGCGAGCCGATCGCATCGATGGCCAGCAGCCCGACGAACACTGCGTAGGCGGCCACCACGTAGCCCAGGTAATTCATGCTTCCCCCTGCAGCTGGCGCTGCACCCAGTCCTTGCCGGCTTCGCGCTGCAGGTTGTCCGCGCGCGCCTTGGCCAGCAGTGAGCCGACGAACCACAACTTGGTGCCGATCACCATCAGCCACAGCGGCAGCTGCATGCTGGCATCCAGCGTGGTCGGCCCGAACAGGCGGATGGTCTGGCCCTGGTGCAGGCTGCCCCACCAGTTCACCGAATAGCGGATGACCGGCAGCAACGCGACCCCGACGATGGCCAGCAGGCCCGCCGCGCGCGCGGCATTGCGCCGGTCCTCGATGGCCATGTACAGCCCGATCACCCCGAAGTACAGGAACAGCAGGATCAGTTCGGTGGTCAGGCGCGGGTCCCAGTCCCACCATGTGCCCCACATCGGCCGGCCCCAGATGCTGCCGGTGAGCAGGGTGACGAGGGTGAAGCCTGCGCCGATGGGGGCGCACGCCATCGCCAGCACCTCGCAGATCTTGATCTTCCACACCAGTGCGATGGCTGCGTAAAGCGCCATCAGCGCGAACACGAACAGGCTCATCCACGCGCTGGGCACGTGCACGAACAGGATGCGGAAACTGTCGCCCTGCTGGTAGTCGGCCGGCACCACGAACAGCGCCTGCCACAGCCCGAAGGCCAGCACCGGCAGGGCAGCGAGGTGGAAGACACGGGACCAGCGACGGGCGAAACGGTCGAAGGCGGGCGGTGAGCCGAGTTGGTGGAACCAGCGGACGATCGGTTGCATGCGGTAGCGGCTATCCCGGTTGGTCGGTGTGGCTCAGCTCAAGGAAATGCGGATGGCGGCAGCGGTGGCCAGTGGCGCCAGCACCAGTGCCACCACCAGCCCGGCGGCGAGCATCAGCAGCGCGCCATACGGATCCTGATCGCGTGCAGCAGCGGCGACACTGCCTGCGCCGAACACCAGCACCGGCACGTACAGCGGCAACGACAGCAACGCCACGAGGATACCAGAGCGCCGGATGCCGACCGTCAGTGCCGCCACCATGCCGCCGATCAGGCTCAACAGCGGCGTGCCCAGCAGCAACGATGCCAGCAACATCGGCAGTTGGTCATGTGGCAGATGCAGCATTTCCGCCAGCAGGGGGCTGAGCACGATCAGCGGCAGGGCCGTCGTCAGCCAGTGCATCAGCACGCGCACCAGCACCAGCCACGCCAGCGGCACCGGCGCCAGCAGCCATTGTTCCAGCGAGCCGTCTTCGGCATCGGAACGGAACAGCGAATCCAGCGCCAGTTGCCCGGCCAGCAGCACCGCCAGCCACAGCACCGCAACCGCGTTGGCGGCCAGCTGCTGCGGATCGCGGCCGGACGCCAGTGCGAACAGCACCACCACCAGCAACGCGAACAGCACCGGTTGCAGCGCATCGCCACGGCGGCGCCAGACCAGTCGCAGGTCGCGCGTGGCCAGCGCACGTGCGGTCTGCCACAGGCCGGGTTCGGTACCGGGCGCGATCATGCGGCTACCTGCGGCAGCGCCAACTGCAACTGACGCGTGCGCACTGGCGGGGCGGCATACGCGCCGTGGGTGGTGACCAGCGCTGCGCCACCGCCGCGCAGGTGCGCGGAAATCATCCGGTTGACCAGGTTGATGCCCTCCAGGTCGAGGTTGGCATAGGGTTCGTCCAGCAGCCACAGCGGCGCCGGCGACAACCACATCCGCGCCAGCGCCAGGCGGCGCTTCTGTCCCGCCGAAAGATGCCGCACCAGGGTGTCTTCGTGGCCGGCCAGCCCGACCACGGCCAGCGCGCTGCCGGGCATCTGGCGCGCGCGACGGCCATGCAGCCCGCACAGGAAATGCAGGTTCTGCAGCGTATCCAGGTCCGGTTTCATGGCAGGCAGGTGGCCGAGGTAGGCGACGAAGCGCGCGCGCTCGGCGGTGCTGGCGGCGCGGCCATCGATCTCCACGCGGCCGGCTGACGGCCGCAGCAGGCCTGCCAGCACGCGCAGCAGGGTGGTCTTGCCGGCGCCGTTGTCCCCCTGCACCAGCAGCGCTTCGCCGGTATCGACATGGAACTCGAGCGGCCCGAACACGCGTTCGTCATCTCGTGAGAAGCAAAGACCATGTGCGGCCAGCAGCGCAGGGGTATTCAAGGGACACGATCTCTGCACGGCGGACGGGCCCTGATTCTAGCCGCCCGCGCCGGCTTGCGGAGCGCGCGGGCAGCTGCCGGTGGGTGGCGACCCCAGCACCCCGTGGGTGATGACCCCAGCACCCGGTGGGTGACGACCCCAGCACCCGGTGCGTGATGACCCCAGCACCCGGTGGGTGAGGACCGTTGGTCGTCACGCTTCACCCCCCGCAGTACACTCCACGCCTGTCTTCCGCTCCCCGCACAGGCCGATGCAACCGCAGACCAAGCTGCCCAAGGTGGGCACCACCATCTTCACCGTGATGTCCCAGCTGGCCGCCGAACACGGCGCCGTCAACCTCGGCCAGGGCTTCCCCGATTTCAGCGCGCCTCAGCGCCTGATCGATGCCACCACCCGCGCGATGGCCGAAGGACTCAACCAGTATCCGCCGATGACCGGGGTGGCGCCGCTGCGCCAGGCCATCGCGCAGAAATCGCTGGACCTGTACGGCGCACAGGTCGACCCGGATACCGAAGTCACCGTCACCAGCGGCGCCACCGAAGCGATCTTCAACGCCATCCACGCCGTCGTGCGTGCCGGCGAGGAAGTGATCGTGCTCGACCCGGCGTACGACTGCTATGAACCGGCGATCGACCTGGCCGGCGCACGTGCGGTGCACGTGCCACTGGACCCGCAGACCTTCGCGGTGGACTGGGACCGCGTGCGCGCGGCGATCACACCGCGCACCCGCCTGCTGATGGTCAACACCCCGCACAATCCGTCCGGTGCGATGCTGGCCGAGGCCGACCTGCAGGCGCTGTCCGACCTGCTGCGTGGCACGGACATCTACCTGATCTCCGATGAGGTGTACGAACACATCATCTACGACGGCCGTCGCCACGAATCAGCGCTGCGCCACCCGGAACTGCGCGCACGCGCGTTCGTGATTTCCAGCTTCGGCAAGACCTACCACTGCACCGGCTGGAAGATCGGCTATGCGATCGCGCCGCCAGCGCTGAGCGCGGAATTCCGCAAGGTCCACCAGTACAACACCTTCACCAGTTTCGGGCCGGCGCAGTATGGTTTCGCCGCGATGATCCGTGACGAGCCGCAGCACCACCTGGAACTGGGGGCGTTCTATCAGGCCAAGCGCGACCGCTTCGGCGAGCAGCTGGCGCAGACCCGGCTGATGCCGCTGGCGGTGCCTGGCGGTTACTTCCAGCTGGTCGATTATTCGGCCATCAGCGACCTGCCGGACCATGAATTCGTGAAGTGGCTGACCATCGAAAAGGGCGTGGCGGCGATCCCGCTGTCGCCGTTCTACGAGACGCCGCCGGCCGGCCAGCGCATCGTGCGGCTGTGTTTTGCCAAGAACGAAGCCACGCTGGATGCGGCCATTGAACGGTTGAAGCAGCTGTGAGCGCCGCCGCCCAGGATCTGCGCATCAGCCTGGTGCAGGGCGATACGCGCTGGCACGATCCGGCCGGCAACCGCGCACATTACGCCGCGCTGCTGGCGCCGCTGGTCGGCACGACCGATCTGGTGGTGCTGCCGGAAACCTTCACCAGTGGTTTTTCCAACGCGGCGATCAGCCAGGCCGAAGACATGCACGGCCCCACCGTGGCATGGATCGTCGAGCAGGCGGTGAAACTGGGCGCGGCGGTCACCGGCAGCGTGCAGCTGCGCGAAGGCGATGCGGTCTACAACCGGCTGCTGTTTGCCACTCCGGATGGCGTTCTGCAGCAGTACGACAAGCGCCACCTGTTCCGTTACGGGGGCGAGCACGAACGCTATGCCGCCGGGCGCGAGCGCCTGAGCGTGGAATGGAAGGGCTGGCGGATCAATCCGCAGGTCTGCTACGACCTGCGTTTCCCGGTGTTCTGCCGCAACCGTTTCGACGTGGAGCGGGCAGGGCAGCTGGATTTCGACCTGCAGATATTCGTCGCCAACTGGCCCTCTGCACGGGCGTATGCGTGGAAGACGCTGCTGCGTGCACGCGCGATCGAAAACCTGTGTTTCGTGGCGGCGGTGAACCGGGTGGGCGTGGATGGCAACGACCTGCACTACGCCGGTGACAGCGCGGTCATTGACTACCTGGGCCAGCCGCAGGTGGAGGTGCGCGAGGTAGAGCAGGTGGTGACCACCACGTTGTCGGGGCAGGCGTTGGCCGCCCATCGCGCGCGCTTCCCGGCGATGCTGGACGCAGACCGTTTCGAACTGGACCCGCCGCCGCGCGCAGGCTGAACCGCGCAGCGGACTGGCGCGGCTGGCCCTGTCCTGACGGGGCGGCGCGCTGCTAGATTCGGCGCATCACGCATCCGGAGTATTCCCACGATGAAGAACACTGTTTCGCTGATGGCTGCTCTGTTGGCATCGGCCTTTGCCGCTCCGGCTGCGCAGGCGGCCGGCAACCTCGAATGCAGCCTGCGCTACGACCTGTCCGGCTGGTCGGCGTTCTACAAGACCGCCTCCGGCAATGGGACGATCACCTGCGACAACGGCATGCGCGTGCCGGTCACGCTGAAGGTCAGGGGCGGTGGCCTGACCGTGGGCAAGTCGAAGATCGTCGATGGCACGGGCCGTTTCACCGGTGCGTATTCCCCCGATGACCTGTTCGGTACCTATGCGGCGGTCAGCGCGCATGCCGGGGCGGTCCGCTCCAGTGGCGCGGTGGCGATGACCAAGGGCGATATCTCGCTGGCGTTGGCCGGCACCGGCAAGGGCTGGGGCCTGGGGGTCGACGGCACGGCGTTCACCATCGAACGGCGCTGAGCGAGGAGGGTGTAGGTGACGACCAACGGTCGTCACCCACCAGCCATCCAAGTCGTCACCCCATCCAACAAAAAACCCGGCCGAGGCCGGGTTTTTGTTGGATCACAGGCCAGGATCAGCCGCCGCGCGGGCCACCGCGACCACGGTTGCCGCCCGGGCCGCCCGGGCCCCGATTGCCACCCGGGCCACCCGGACCGCGGTTGCCGCCGGGACCACCCGGACCGCGATTGCCGCCTGGGCCACCGGCCGAACGGTTGCCGCCCGGGCCGCGATTGCCGTTGGCCGCACGCGGGGTGCTGCCGTACGGGCTGAAGCCCGGGTTGGCGTGGTCGGACGGGAACGACGGTGCGTTGCCCGGATGACCATACGGATGCTTGTTGCCCTGGCCGCCCTGGCCACCGCGGTTGCCACCGGCGCCCGGTGACTTCGGCTTGGCGTAACCGCCACGACCGCCTTCACCCTGGCCCTGGCCGTAACCACCGCCCTGGCCGGGACCGCGTGCGCCGGGGCCGCGAGCGCCCGGACCACCCGGACCACGGGCACCGGGGCCGCCGGGGCCGCCGGGGCCACGTGCGCCCGGGCCACGCGCCGCGCCGGGACCGGCGTTGCGATGGCCACTCGGACCGGTGCTGACGCCGTCCGGCACGTACCAGCTGCGGAACGCAGCCGGGTTGCCTTCCGGCAGGCCACGGTCATTCTTCTGCGGGCGCGCCTTGAACGGACGCTGCGACTGCTTGGCCGCGGCTTCACCGCTGACCGTCAGGCCGCCCTTGAAGCCGCCGCCGCCCTTGCCACCGCGACCGCGGCCGCGCTCTTCGCGGACGTTGTCGAAGCGACGCAGCTCGCGGCCTTCATCGGCGGTGTTGTGGCCGTTGACATAGGCCGTGCCACGGCCGCCATCGCGGCCCATGCGCACGGTGGTCTTGGCCGCGCGACGCTGGCCGATCACCGGCTGCAGGGTCAGCGCGGACGGTGCGCCTTCTTCCAGGTTCAACTTGGCGCGCAGCGCTTCGACCTGGGCGGTCGGCAGTTCCACCGAATGGCCACGGGTGAGTTCGCGCGGCAGGCTGACGGTGCCGTAGCGGGTACGCTTCAGGCGGCTGACCTGGCAGCCCTGCGATTCCCACAGGCGACGGACTTCGCGGTTGCGGCCTTCCTTCACCACCACGCGGAACCAGTCATGCGAATCGGTGCCGCCAATGCGCTCGACTTCATCGAACTTGGCCGGGCCGTCTTCCAGCGCGACGCCACGCTGCAGGCGCAGGATGGTGTTGTCGTCGACCTTTTCCTGGCCTTCCGGGGCGCGCACGCGCACCACGTATTCGCGTTCGACTTCGAAGGACGGGTGCATCATCGCGTTGGCGAGTTCACCATCGGTGGTGGCCAGCAGCAGGCCGGTGGTGTTGATGTCCAGGCGGCCGACGGCGATCCAGCGCGCGCCCTTCAGCGCCGGCAGCGACTCGAACACGGTCGGGCGGCCTTCGGGATCTTCGCGGGTGGTCACTTCGCCTTCCGGCTTGTTGTAGACCAGTACGCGCGAAGGTTCGGCCAGGGCGGTGGCGACGAAGCCACGGCCGTCCAGCTCGATGCGGTCGCCGCTGCGCACCGACATGCCGGTCTGTGCGACTTCACCGTTGACCTTGACCAGGCCCTCGGCGATGCGCTGCTCCAGCGCCCGGCGCGAACCGAGCCCGGCCTGTGCCAGCACCTTGTGCAGGCGTTCTTCCAGCTTGAACTGTTCGGAGGTGGCTTCGCGCTTCAGCGACAGCTTGTTCAACGACAGCTTGCGGGGGGTATCACTCATTAACTTTGGCTCCGGCCGGCGTTTGGTCGTCGGCCTCTGGTTCGGAATCGGCTAGGTCAACAGCCACGGTCGTCTTCGCGACGGCGTTGTCTTCGCTCTCGTTCACTGGCGCCGCGCGCGTGCCCGGCGCGGTGTCGGGGTGCCCGTTGTCGCTGGGCGAAGGTGCTTGCTCATCAGGGTCTACCGCGACGGGCGCGGCAGGGGATCGGGGTGCGGCATCGGCGCCTGCGGCGGCCGGGATGCCTTCTTCATCGGTGCCACCGGCGGCCGGGGCATCGTCATCATTGGCTGCTGCGCCGGGGCTGGCGGCCGTGGCGGGCTGCGGTGCGTCGGGCTGGCCATCCGGACCCAGCGGCAGCTGCGGTTCCAGTTCAGCCAGGTCTTTCAGCTCGGACAGCGGCGGCAGTTCATCCAGACGCTTGAGGCCGAAATAATCCAGGAAACCCTTGGTGGTGCCGAACAGCGCCGGCCTGCCGGGCACGTCGCGGTGGCCGATCACCCGGATCCACTCACGTTCTTCCAGGGCCTGGATGATGTTGCTGCTCACCGCCACGCCACGTACCTGTTCGATCTCGCCACGGGTGATCGGCTGCCGATAGGCGATCAGCGCCAGGGTTTCCAGCGTGGCGCGGGTGTAGCGCGTCTTGCGCTCGGTCCACAGCCGGCTGATATGCCCATGCACTTCGGCGGTGACCTGGTAACGGAAGCCGGAGGCCACCTCCACCAGTTCCACGCCACGCTCGCTGCAGGCCTCGCGCAGGGTTTCCAATGCGCGTTCCACGCTGCCTGCCGGCGCCGGCTCGTCTTCCGGGAACAGCTCCTTGAGCTGCACCAGGGTCAGCGGCTGCGGCGATGCCAGCAGTGCGCCTTCGACGATTCGGTTGATCAGCGGTTGATCCATCGGCAATTCGCGCTCACTCGGTCGGGTTGGCTGCGTCGTTGTCATCGAATTCGCTGCTGAAAGACAGCGGCTCATTGGTGTTTCCCGCCGCCAGCGACTTGACGTAGATCGCCGCCAGCGGGGCTTCCTGCACGATATCCAGCAGCTGTTCCTTGGCCAGTTCCAGCATTGCCAGGAAGGTGACCAGTACGCCGAGCTTTCCTTCTTCGGCGGTGAACAGCGATTCGAAACGGTAGAACACGCCTTCTTCCATGCGGCCCAGCAGGTCGCCCATGCGCTGGCGGACACTCAGGGCCTCGCGCTTGATCGCGTGCCCGGTGAACAGCTCGGCGCGCTTGAGCACGTCGTGCAGGGCCACCAGCATTTCCTTCAGTTCCACCGGCGGCGGCAGCCGGATCGCCGCGCGGTCGGGCACGAAGGCATGCACCACGGTGGTGTCGCGGTCCTGCCGGGGCAGGCTGTCGATATCCTCGGCGGCCTGCTTGAAACGTTCGTACTCCTGCAGCCGGCGGACCAGTTCGGCGCGCGGATCGGCTTCATCGCCGTCCTCGCTGACCGGCCGCGGCAGCAGCATCCGCGACTTCACTTCGGCCAGGATCGCGGCCATCACCAGGTATTCGGCGGCGAGCTCGAAACGCAGTTCGCGCATCACCGTGATGTATTCCACGTACTGCCGGGTGATCTCGGCGACGGGAATGTCCAGGACATCCAGGTTCTGGCGGCGGATCAGGTACAGCAGCAGGTCCAGCGGTCCCTCGAAGGCGTCGAGGATGACTTCCAGTGCATCCGGTGGGATGTACAGGTCCTGCGGGATCTGCAGGACCGGTTGTCCATGCACCACGGCCAGCGGCATTTCCTGCTGCTGTGGGGTGGGCGGCCGGATTGACGGGGTCGCGTCTAGCGCGGTTTCAGAGGTCATCAAAGGACATCAGGATTGCAACGGACCGGTCGCGGCACCGGCCATTCCCTTCAGGCAACTGCCTGACAGGCCATGGCGGAAACCAGGACACGCCGGAATCGGCGCGATTCCACACATCAATAAAGCAGGACGCACCGCACTGGCGGCAGCGACGAAACTACGGGGAGGTCGTCTACGCGGTCTGGTCGGGGGCAGCGGTTCGATCATCGGTGGCCTGCGGGGCCATGGGACCGACGGGACGCTGCGTCCAGTCACGTGCAATGCAAACAGGTTACGGCTTTGCAGTGCCGGTGTCCAGTCAGGCGCGGCGCAGGGCCGGGCAGCGGCTAGAATCAGCGCCAGTTCCCGCAGGACAACAGGAGACAAATGATGTGGTACGTAATTGAAGGCTATGACGGCCAGGACGTGCTCGCGGCCCGGATCGCGGCGCGCCCGACCCATCTGGCACGGCTGCAGGCCCTGCAGGAGCAGGGCAGGTTGCTGCTGGCCGGACCGTGCCCGGCGATCGACAGCGAAGATCCGGGTCCGGCCGGTTTCAGCGGCAGCGTGGTGATCGCCGCGTTCGACTCGCTGGCCGCCGCCCGCGAGTGGGCCGATGCCGACCCGTACGTGGCGGCCGGTGTCTACGTGCGCACCGAGGTGCGTCCGTTCCGCAAGGTGCTGCCGTGAGCAATGCGGAGCGGATCGAGCGAATTCGTGATGCATTGCAGCATTCGCTGGCCCCCGTGCAGTTGCAGATAGAAGACGACAGCCACCGACATGCCGGGCATGCAGGGGCGCGCGACGGGCGCGGCCACTTCAACGTCAGGGTGGTCAGCGGGGCATTTGCTGGTTTGGGTCAGTTGGCCCGACATCGCGCCATTTACGCCGCACTTGGCGACATGATGCAGACCGATATCCATGCGCTGTCGATCCAGGCGCATACCCCGGCCGAGGCTGGCTGACCCGGTGTCCCCTCCTGTCCTGTGACGTCCCGGGGACGTCCCGCCACGGACAGCGGGCGGACGCCCCACGACCTATAGGACTAACGAAGTGTTTACATCGGACATTGGAAACGCTTACATTCCGCGCCAAGCCGTAAGGCTGGAGTCGTGGAGGGCGACTTTGTGAACAAGGCAGCGATCACCATCAAGGATGTTGCGCGGGAAGCCAAGGTCTCCGTGGCCACGGTTTCGCGCGCGCTCAATGGACACGAAAATGTCGCCGAGCCGGTTCGCCAACTGGTGCTGGAGGTGGCTGCGCGCCTGCGCTACACCCCGCACGCGGCCGCCCGCAGCCTGAGCAGCCGGCGCACCAATACCGTCGGGGTGGTGCTGCCTGATCTGTATGGAGAGTTCTTCTCCGAACTGATGCGCGGCATCGACCAGATCGCCCGCATCCGCCGCCAGCACCTGCTGGTGTCCAGTTACCACGGCGACCAGGAGCAGCAGGGCGCTGCCCTGCGTGCCATGCGCGGCCGCGTCGACGGCCTGCTGGTGCTGTCCCCGTATGCGGAAAGCCCGGGTTTCCTGACCGACAACCTGCCGCAGTCGCTGCCCACGGTACTGATCAATACCTATCTGCCCGACCAGGACCATCCTGTGTTGAGCATCGATGACCACGCCGGCGCGGTGGCGATGACCCGCCACCTTCTCGACGTTGGCCACCGCCGCATTGCCTTCATTTCAGGCCCGGACTCCAACTACGATGCGCGCGAACGCCTGCGGGGCTTCCGCGATGCGCTGGCTGCCTTTGGCAGTGATGCGCAGGGCATCGAGCTGCCCGGCGATTTCGACGAAGCTTCCGGCCATCGTGCCGGTCAGGAGTTGCTGGCAGCCGGAACGCTGCCCGATGCGGTATTCGCGGCCAACGACATGATGGCGCTGGGCTGTCTGTATGCGTTTGCCCAGGCCGGACTGAAGGTTCCCGATGACGTGGCCCTGGCCGGTTTCGATGACATTCCGCTGGCCCGTTTCGTTCACCCGTCGTTGACGACGATGCAGGTGAGTATCGCCGAACTCGGTGACATGGCGATGACGCGCCTGATGCAGTTGATGGATTCAAAAAGCACGGAAGGCGCGGGTGACAAGCAGACGCTTGTGCCGAAGCTGATCGTGCGTGATTCAAGTAAGAGTGTTGCCCGCAGGACCCAAACCCACACGCCATCCGGCCGTTGAAGCCAGAGGCGATTCCATTTTTTGTTTGACATGAAAGGGGCGGCCATCGCGGTCGCCACCACCCCCGGAGATTTTCATGACGCAGTTCAATCACCATCGTCGGATGCCGGCTCGCCGTCTGTTGACGTGCGCCCTGGTCAGCTGCCTGGCCATCGCTGCAGCACCGGACGTGATGGCCCAGTCGGCCAACGCGAGCCTGCGCGGCAACGTCGCTTCGGCCCAGGCCGGCAGCGAAGTGGTCGCCACCAACGTCGCCACCGGTTCGGTGCGACGTTCCACCGTGCGCGCCGATGGCAGCTATTCGTTGCAGGGCCTCGACCCGGGCACCTACAACGTGGTGGCCAATGGCCAGACCCAGAAGGTCACCGTGACCGTGGCTTCGGCCGCCACGCTGAACTTCTCCGGTGAAGCCGCCGCCCCGGCCGCTGCCGGCGATGCCAAGAACCTGGACACCGTCACTGTCATCGCCCCGACCCTGCTGCAGGAAGTGCGTACGTCGGAAGTTGGCAAGACCGTCAGCCTGCAGCAGATCCAGACCACGCCGCAGGTGTCGCGCAACTTCCTGGAGTTCGCCGATGCCGTGCCGGGCCTGATCTTCACCCGTGACGCAAAGGGCAACACCTCGCTGCGCGGCGGTGCGACCAACGCCGACGGCACCAACGTGTACATCGACGGCGTGGGCCAGAAGAGCTACGTCAAGGGCGGCGGCGTGGCCGGCCAGTCCGGCAGCGCCGGCAACCCGTTCCCGCAGCTGGCGATCGGCGAATACAAGGTCATCAGCGGCAACTACAAGGCCGAGTACGGCCAGGTCTCCAGCGCTGCGGTGACCGCGGCGACCAAGTCCGGTACCAACGAGTTCAAGGGTGAAACCTTCTACCGTTACACCAACGAGGACATGCGTGCCAAGACCCCGGCGGAGCGCCAGGCCGGCCAGGACAAGATGGCCTCGGCCGAGAAGGAATACGGCTTCGCGCTCGGCGGTCCGATCATCCAGGACAAGGCACACTTCTTCGTGACCTACGAAGCCAAGCGCTTCGACCTGCCGGTCACCATCGCACCCGACGGCGCGGTCGGCGGTGCGGCCAGCCTGCTGCCGGCCGATGCCGCCGCCGGCCTCGGCCCGGCCAGCCAGCCGTTCGAGCAGGACCTGATCTTCGCCAAGATCGACTTCGAGCCGACCGACAACGATCGCATCGAGCTGACCTTCCAGGACCGCGACGAGACCCAGCAGCAGTTCAGCGGCCAGACCGCACCGGAAGCGGGCCGTGAAGTGGTCAACACCGACCGTCGTTACGCCCTGCGCTGGAACCACAGCGGCGAGCGTTACTACAACGAAGTGCTGCTCACCCACGAAGATTCGTTCAACAACCCGACCCCGCTGACCCTGGCCAATGGCATCACCTACACCGCACCGGACGGCACCGAAGACCGCACCGTGGTGAAGGTCGGTGGCGCCTCGGCACTGGATTCGCAGGTGAAGGGCCAGAAGGGCTGGTCGATCGAAGACAACCTGACGCTGGACGGCCTGCAGTGGGCCGGCGACCACACCGTCAAGATGGGCGTGAAGTACAAGGAAATCGACCTGTACGCATCCGATGCGGCGCAGATCAACCCGACCTTCACCTACAGCCTGGGCGATGCGGACTTCCCCGATTCCATTCCGTACAAGGCGCAGTTCGTCAAGCCGGTGACCGGCGTGTCGGGCGTGTCCGGCGAAGTGCGCTCCAAGTCCAAGCAGATCGGCCTGTTCATCCAGGACGACTGGCAGGTCAACGACCACCTGCAGCTCAACCTCGGCCTGCGTTGGGACTACGAAAAGACCCCGTCCTACCTGGACTTCGTGACGCCGCGGGAAGTGGTCGACGCGATCTATTCGCAGGACCCGCGCGCTGCCGCCGGCCAGACCTACGCCGATTCGCTGGCGCTGGGCGGGCTGGACATCAGCGATTACATCAGCACCGGCAAGAACCGCAAGGCGTTCAAGGATGCCTGGCAGCCGCGCCTGGGCTTCTCGTATGACATCAACGCCGACGAGCAGCACGTTATCCACGGTGGTGCGGGCCGTTCCTACGATCGCGACCTGTTCGACAACCTGCAGCTGGAAACCACCAAGCTGGCCCTGCCGCAGCCGACCATCTACTTCCGCAACCCGGCCACCGGCAGCTGCATCAACGGCCAGGCCGCCTGCTATGACTGGAACCCGAACCTGCTCAATGGCATCGGCAACCTGCAGACGCTGGTCGGTTCGACCAGCAATGCCGGTCTGGAAGTGGACCTGCTGAACAACAACCTCAAGGCGCCGTACTCCGATCAGTTCAGCCTGGGCATGAGCAACCAGGTCGGTGAATGGCTGACCGATGCCACCATCGCCCGCACCCTGAGCTATGACGGCTTCGCCTTCACCCTGGGCAACCGCTACCCGACCGGCCAGTTCTTCGATGACCCGCGCCTGTGCGGTGGCACCGACCCGGGCCTGAGCCAGGCCTGGAGCTGCAACGTGCCGGGCTTCGGCAGCCTGATCATCGGCCAGCAGGGCATCAAGACCCGTGCGACCCAGGTCCTGCTGTCGGCGCAGAAGCCGTTCACCAAGGAAAGCGGCTGGGGCACCTCGGTCGCCTACACCTGGACCACCGCGCGCCACAACCGCGACATCAACGAGAAGTACGCCTTCGACCGCGGCCTGATCGAGGATTACCCGACCATCCGCTCCAACGGCGCACCGCGCCACCGCCTGGTGGTCACCGGTTCGTATGCGGGCTTCTGGGGCATCACCTTCGGCGGCAAGGTCACCCTGGCCACGCCGACCGCGGTGAACGACTGGTACAACGTGCTGCAGGCCAGCGGTTACAACCTGCCGACGCCGGGAGCCGCGGTGCCCAATGGCAACGGCAAGTTCCTGCTGGGTGGCAAGATCTTCGGCTACCGTTCGGTCGATCTGCAGGCGACGAAGACGTTCAAGATGGCGCACGACACCGAGCTGTACGCTCGCATCGACATCATCAACGTGTTCAACTTCGACAACTTCTCCACCTACAACTACACCAAGCCCGATGGCAAGCTGCTGGCCAGCTACAACGAGACCGGCGAAATCATCGGTACGCCGCGCCAGGTGAAGGCGGAGGTCGGCTTCCGGTTCTGATCCGGAGCGCCTGATGCACGACGCGGTACCGCCTCCGGGCGGTACCGTGGGAAGCAATGGCGGGTCTTCGGACCCGTCCATTGCCCAGCCCACTGCCCTGGAGGGGGCAGTGGGCTGGGCAATGACCGTCGGCGTCGAACCACTACGGTGGTTTTTTTTCGAGACGCGTTTGTAAACGATTTCAGGTCATTGGACGTTATGCTCTCCATTCTTGAACAGCACAAAAGGAAGGGGCCGATGCGGGTTAGCCACCTGTTGACCATCGCCGCGATCACCTTGGCCGCCGCCGGCTGCAAGCCGCAGGCCGCGCCCGAGCCGGCCAAACCGGCCCCGCAGGTGATCCTGGTCGAGGCCGACCTGCCACCGCGTCCGATGAAGCCGGAGCTGCCGCCGCTGTTCGATGACATCGAACGCCGCACCTTCCAGTTTTTCTGGGACACCAGCAATGAGATCAACGGACTGACCCCGGACCGCTATCCCTCGCGGCCGTTCGCCAGCATCGCCTCGGTCGGTTTCGCGCTGACCGCTTATCCGATCGGCATCGAGAACGGCTGGGTCAGCCGCAACCAGGCGGTGGACCGCACCCTGACCACGCTGCGTTTCCTGCGCGATGTGCCGATGGGCCCGCAGCGCACCGGCAAGGGCGGTTACAAGGGCTTCTATTACCACTTCCTGGACATGCAGCAAGGCCACCGCTACGACAGCTGGGTGGAACTGTCTTCGGTGGATACCGCGCTGCTGATGATGGGCGTGCTGTTCGCGCAGTCGTACTACGACGGCGGCGATTCGCGCGAGAAGGAAATCCGGGACATCGCCGAGACGCTGTACAAGCGCGTTGACTGGCCGTGGCTGCAGGAGCGTTCGCCGCTGATCTCGATGGGCTGGTTCCCGGAAAGCGGCACCATCGAACACGACTGGATGGGCTACAACGAGGCGATGATCGTCTACATCCTGGCGCTCGGTTCGCCGACCCATCCGGTCAGCCCGGATGCGTGGACGGTGTGGACGCGTACCTACGACAACGACTGGGGTGTCTACCAGGGCCAGGAATACCTGTCCTTCGGCCCGCTGTTCGGCCATCAGTACAGCCATGTCTGGATCGACTTCCGCGATATCCAGGACGCCTACATGCGCGAACGCGGCAGCACGTATTTCCTCAACAGCCGTTCGGCTGCGTTGGCCCAGCGCGAGTACGCGATCAGCAACCCGATGGAATGGAAGGAATACGGCCAGAACGTCTGGGGCCTGACCGCCAGTGACGGTCCGCAGAACACCACCCAGGAATACCGTGGCGAGCAGCGCCAGTTCCGCCATTACTCTTCGCGCGGCGCCGGCCTGCGCGAGAATTTCGACGACGGCACCATCGCCCCGACCGCGGCCATTTCCTCCATCGTGTTCGCCCCGGAAGAAGTGATCCCGGCGACCCAGGAAATGCACAAGCGCTTCGGTGATTACATCTATTCCAGCTACGGCTTCCTGGATTCGTTCAACCCGAGTTTCAACTACGACATCCCGATCAAGACCGGGCGCATGGTGCCTGATCGCGGCTGGGTAGCGAGTGACTACATCGGCATCGACCAGGGCCCGATCCTGACCATGATCGCCAACTACCGTAATGATTTCGTGTGGGAGGTGATGAAGAAGAACCCACACATCCGCAAGGGGCTGGAGCGCGCTGGTTTCAGTGGCGGCTGGCTGACCCCGGAAGGCGAGCAGCAGCCGCTGCAGCTGGAAAAAGACGAGAAGGCCGCCGACGCACGCGCGGTCGGCATTGCAGAATCACGCGCCGCCGCGGCACAGGAACAGAAGAATGCATCGCGCAACAACAACCCGGGCAAGTAAGCCTGCGCTGGCAACGAAGAAGAAGTCCCCGGGCCGTCGCCTGCGCTGGGTCGCCGCGCTGGTGGCCGGCCTGGTGCTGGCGGGCTGCGCGCGCAAGGAAGAGGGCACCACGGTGCGCTTCTGGGCGATGGGACGCGAGGCCGAAGTGGTGGCCGAGCTGATCCATGAGTTCGAGGCCGAGAATCCCGGCATCCGCGTGGACGTGCAGAACATCCCGTGGACGGCCGCGCACGAAAAGCTGCTGACCGCGTTCGCCGCAGACGGGCTGCCCGATGTCTGCCAGCTTGGTAATACGTGGATCCCGGAGTTCGCCGAGCTCGATACGCTGGAGCCGCTGCAGCCGTACATCGACCGTTCCACGGTGGTCGAGCCTGCCGATTATTTCCCGGGCATCTGGGACACCAACGTGATCCACGGTGAAGTGGTCGGCGTGCCGTGGTACGTCGATACCCGCCTGCTGTATTACCGCAAGGACCTGCTGGCGCAGGCCGGGCACGATGCGCCGCCGCGCACCTGGGCCGAGTTCGAACAGCAGATGGCCGACATCAAGAAGATGCAGGGCCCGAACCGCTATGCGGTGCTGATGCCGATCAACGAGTTCGAGCAGCAGCTGTCCTTTGCCCTGCAGCAGCCGGACCCGCTGCTGCGCGATGACGATACCCGCGGCAATTTCCGCAGCCCCGGTTTCCGCAGGACGCTGGGTTTCTACGCCAACATGTTCGAGAAGGGCTGGGCGCCGAAGATGTCAGAAACCCAGATCTCCAACGTCTGGGATGAGTTCTTCCGGGGCTTCAATGTGTTCTACATTTCCGGCCCCTGGAACATCCGCGAGTTCAAGAAGCTGGAGCCGAAGGAACTGGCCGGCAAGTGGGGCACCGCCGCACTGCCCGGGCCGGATGGCCCCGGTGCCGGCATCGCCGGTGGCACCAGCCTGGTGATCTTCCGCAAGGCGCAGCAGAAGGAAGCGTCGTGGAAGCTGATCGAGTTCCTGTCGCGCCCGGAAATCCAGCAACGCTTCCATTCCATCATCGGCGACCTGCCGCCGCGTCGCAGCACCTGGCAGGCCCCGTCGCTGGCGGATGATCCGCTGGCGGCTGCGTTCCGTGACCAGCTCGAGCGCGTCAAGCCGACCCCGAAGGTACTGGAATGGGAGCGCATCGTGCAGGAAATGCGCATCGTCACCGAAAAGGTGGTGCGTGGTGGGCAGGCGCAGGATGCAGCCGTGACCGAGCTGGACGACCGCGTGGACAAGGTGCTGGCCAAGCGTCGCTGGATGCATGAGCAGGCCACCGGACAACCGGGCGATGCTGCGCCTGCGGCCACGGGAGGCCAGCCATGAACCGTTCTTCGCTTGCCGGCTGGATCTTCGCTGCCCCGGCGGTGATCGTGCTGGGCGTGTTCTTCGGCCTGCCGGTAGCCTCGGCGCTGGCGCTCAGCGTGACCGACTTCGACCTGTACTCGCTGGCCGACGGCGCCAACCTGCGCTTCGTCGGACTGGGCAACTACATCGACCTGCTGCAGACCCCGATGTTCTGGAAGTCGCTGTGGAACACCACCTACTTCGTGGTGATCGGGGTGCCGCTGTCCATCGCGGTGTCGCTGGGTGCGGCGATCCTGCTCAACGCGCCGGCGGCCCGCTTCAAGGCCCTGTTCCGTACCGCGCTGTTCGCCCCGGTGGTGACCACGCTGGTGGCGGTGGCGGTGATCTGGCGCTACCTGTTCCACACCAGCTATGGCCTGGTGAACTACGGGCTGGGGCACATCGGCATCAGCCCGATCGACTGGCTGGGCGATCCGGACTGGGCCATGCCGACGATCATGCTGTTCGCGGTGTGGAAGAACTTCGGCTACAACATGGTGATCTTCCTGGCTGGCCTGCAGGCGATCCCGCATGACCTGTACGAGGCCGCGCGCATCGATGGCGCATCGCGCTGGAAGCAGTTCCTGCACATCACCCTGCCGATGCTCGGCCCGGTGCTGCTGGTGGTCGGGGTGATCACCGTGTCCGGCTATTTCCAGCTGTTCGCCGAACCCTACGTGATGACCCGCGGCGACCCGCTGCAGAGCACCGTGAGCGTGCTGTACTTCATGTTCGAAGAAGGCTTCAAGTGGTGGAACCTCGGCCGGGCATCGGCGGTGGCGTTCCTGTTGTTCCTGATCATCCTGGCGGTGACCTCGGTGATGCTGCGCTTCGGGCGCAAAAGGCAGATGGTATGAGTCGCGAAATCGGCCAGTCACGCTGGCACGGGTGGTGGATCAACGGTGGATTGCTGGTGCTGGCGCTGGTCAGCCTGGCGCCGCTGTTGTGGATGGTGTCGGTGTCGGTGATGCCGGCCGGCGAGGCGACCACGTTCCCGCCGCCACTGACGCCCTCGCACGTCACCTTCGCCAACTACCACGAGCTGTTCGCGCGGACCGGCATGGGCGTCAACTTCGCCAACAGCCTGCTGGTGTCGGTGGCGATCACGCTGGGGTCGCTGCTGCTCAACACGATGGCCGGCTATGCCTTCGCCAAGCTGCGCTTCGTTGGCCGTGACCGCCTGTTCCAGGTGCTGATGGCCGCGCTGGTGATCCCGGCGCAGGTGGCGATGCTGCCGCTGTTCCTGCTGATGAAGCAGCTGGGCCTGGTCAACAGCTTCGGCGGGGTGATCGTGCCGGCGCTGGCCACCGTGTTCGGCATCTTCCTGGTGCGCCAGTACGCGCGCTCCATCCCGGACGAACTGCTGGAAGCGGCGCGCATGGACGGGGCAGGGGAGATGCGGATCTTCTTCCAGATCGTGCTGCCGATGCTCAAGCCGGTGCTGGTCACCCTGTCCATCTTCACCTTCATGGGCGCGTGGAACGACTTCATGTGGCCGTTGATCGTGCTGACCGACCAGGAGCACTACACCCTGCCGGTGGCGCTTGCCACGCTGTCACGCGAACACATCATGGACGTTGAGATGATGATGGCCGGCGCGGTGGTCACGGTGATCCCGGTGCTGGCGTTGTTCCTGCTGCTGCAGCGCTATTACATTCAAGGTCTCATGTTGGGGAGTGTCAAAGGGTGAACCGGAAAATCATCGCTGGCCTGGCGTTGTTGTGGTCCTGCGTGGCAGTTGCTGCCCCGCCTCCTGCCGCACCTGCACCGAAGGTCATCGATGATTTCGACGACATGGGCCAGTGGACACTGGTGCTGTCCGACCAGGTCAGCGGCTCGCTGCGCAACGTCGCCGGTGCCGGCGGCGGCCGCGCGATGTGCCTGGATTACGACTTCCACGAGGTATCCGGCTATGTCGGCGTGCGTCGCGCGCTGAGCATCGACTACCCGGCCAACTACCGCTTTGGGTTCCAGTTGCGCGGCGACTCGCCGTCCAACGACCTGCAGTTCAAGTTGATCGATGCCAGCGGCGACAACGTGTGGTGGGTCAACCGCCCCGGCTACGCCTTCCCCAAGGCCTGGACGCCGGTGGAGTTCCGCAAGCGCCACATCGACAAGGCCTGGGGCCCGTCGCCGGAGAAGGAACTCAAGCGCAGCGCGTCGATGGAGTTCACGATATACAGCAAGGTTGGCGGGCGCGGCACGGTCTGCTTCGACAAGCTGACCCTGCAGGGCCTGCCCGCGCAGGATGATTCGCCGCTGCAGCCGGACGTGCTGGCCGACACGGCCACCGCGCTGCAGGACCGCATGATCGACGGCAAGGCCGATACGTTCTGGGTCAGCGGCGGGGTCAAGCAACAGACCATCAGCCTGGACCTGGGCAAACCGCGTGAAGTGGGTGGGGCGGTGATCGACTGGCTGCCCGGCCTGGAGGCCACGCGTTACACCGTGCGCGCCTCGCAGGATGGGCGCGACTGGCGCACCGTGCGCGAGGTCACTGCCGGCAGTGGCGGCCGTGACTGGCTGGCGCTGCCGGAGACCGATGCGCGCTACCTGCGCTTCGACCTGCAGGGTGGCCCCAACTGGCGCTATGGCATCCGCGATATCGCGCTGAAGCCGCTGGCGTTCGCCGCCACCCCGAATGCGTTTCTTTCTTCGGTGGCGGCCGACCTGCCGCGCGGTTCGTTGCCGCGTGCGTACGTAGGCGAGCAGCCGAGCTGGACCCTGCTGGGCCTGGATGGCGGCCGCGAGCAGGCGCTGATCAGCGAAGACGGCGCGCTGGAAATGGCGCGTGGCAGCTTCAGCGTGGAGCCGTTCCTGAAGCTGGACGGAAAGCTGGTCAGCTGGGCCGATGTCAGCCCGATCCAGTCGCTGCAGGACAGTTACCTGCCGATCGCCAGCGTGGACTGGCAGCACGACAAGGCGTCGCTGTCGGTGACCGGATTCGTGCAGGGCACCCCGGAAAAATCCCAGCTGGTGGCCCGTTACTCACTGAAGAATCCGGACAAGGTCGCCCACGAGTACACCCTGGCGCTGGCGATCCGCCCGTGGCAGGTCAATCCGCCGACCCAGTTCCTCAATACCATCGGGGGCTTCAGCCGCATCGACAGCCTGGACATGGAAGAAGGGCTGGTGAAGGTCAATGGCGAACCGCGGCTGTATCCGGTGCAGGCGCCGGACGCGCGCTTTGCCACCGCCTTCGACGGCAAGCTGGAGGTGATGCACCTGGCTGGCGGCGCGCTGCCGACCACCACCTCGGTGAAGGATCCCACCGGCATGGTCTCCGGTGCGCTGCTGTATACGTTCAAGCTGGAACCGGGGCAGAGCCGCGAAGTGGCGCTGGTGCTGCCGCAGATGGGCAGTTTCAACCCGCGCGGTTTCGATGCCGGCAAGGCGCAGGCGCAGGTCGCGGCGATGTGGCGGCAGAAGCTGGACGGCCTGCAGCTGCAGCTGCCGCGCGAAGGCCAGCCGCTTGCCGACACGCTGCGCACGGCGCTCGCGCACATGCTGATTTCCCGCGTGGGCCCACGCCTGCAGCCCGGCACGCGCTCCTACGGGCGCAGCTGGATCCGCGATGGCGCGATGATTTCCGAAGGCCTGCTGCGCATGGGCCGCAGCGATGCGGTGCGCGACTACGTGCAGTGGTATGCCCCGTTCCAGTTCGACAACGGCAAGGTGCCCTGCTGCGTGGATGACCGCGGCAGTGACCCGGTCCCGGAGAACGACAGCCACGGCGAGCTGATCTACAACATCGCCGAATACTGGCGCTACACCGGTGACGACGCCTTCCTGGAGGCGATGTGGCCGCATGTGGTCGGCGCCTTCCACTACATGGAGCGCCTGCGCGCCAGCGAGCGCACCGAAGAGAACCGCGCGCGCAACCCGGCCTTCTACGGGATGATGCCGGCCTCGATCAGCCACGAAGGCTACTCGGCCAAGCCGATGCATTCGTACTGGGACAACTTCTGGGCGCTGCGGGGTTACAAGGACGCCGGGATCATCGCCGAGCGCCTGCAGAAGATGGAAGTGCTGGCGATCACCGGCGCGCGCGATGAGTTCCGCGCCGATCTGCAGGCATCGCTGTATGCGGCGATGGATCAGCACCACATCGACTTCCTGCCGGGGTCGGCGGAGCTGGGCGACTTCGATGCGACCTCCACGACCATCGCGCTGGCGCCGGGCGGTGAGCAGGGGCGGCTGCCGCAACCGCAACTGGACAACACCTTCCAGCGTTACTGGACCGAGTTCGTGGCACGCCGCGACGGCAAGCGCGAGTGGAAGGATTACACCCCCTACGAATGGCGCAACGTCGCTGCGTTCGTGCGCCTGGGCTGGCGTGACCGCGCCTGGCAGGCGACCGAATTCTTCTTCAAGGACCGCTCGCCGCAGGCCTGGAACCAGTGGGCCGAAGTGGTGTCGCGCACGCCGCGCAAGCCGTTCTTCGTCGGCGACCTGCCGCATGCCTGGGTGGCGTCGGATTTCGTGCGCTCGGCGCTGGACATGTTTGCCTACAACCGCGACGTGGACCAGTCGCTGGTGCTGGCCGCCGGCGTGCCGGTGCGTTGGTTCGAGGGGCGGGGCGTCGCGGTGAAGGGCCTGCGCACGCCGCAGGGCCAGCTGGATTACCGGCTGCAGCGCAGCGACAAGCAACTGGTGCTGGAGGTCGCAGCCGGCGTACTGCCACCGGCCGGCGGCCTGGTGCTGCCTTGGCCGTATCCGGGCGAGCCCGGCGCGACCACGATCAATGGCGAGCCGGTGGAATGGATTGGCGGTGAACTGCACGTGCACCAGGTACCGGCGAAGATCGAGATCGAGGTCCCGGCCGCCGTGCGCCGGGCCGAACGCAAGGGGTGAGCAGCATGCGGGTGAGGGGCGGGAAGTGCGCGCGTGGTGTCGTGCGGATGGTGCTTGGCTGTGCCGTGAGTGCGGCATTGCTGTTGCCCGGTGGGGGAATGGCGGCGGATCTGCGGTCGGGTGCAGCGTTCGCGGCAACGACCGGCGCTTCGCCGGGGATGACGCGCGAAGCGGACATGAGCATGGTGACCTTCAACCTGCACCATGATCGCGAGGACTGGCCGGAGCGGCGCAAGACCATCCTGGCCGAACTGCAGCGGCTGCAGCCGGATGCGATCGCCCTGCAGGAAGTGATCCAGAAGCGCAACGTGCGCAACCAGGCCGAGTGGCTGGCGAACCGGCTGGGCTATTCGTACCTGTTCGTTTCGACCGATCCGGCCGGGGCGAGCAAACGCTATGGCAATGCGCTGCTGACCCGCCGGCCGGTCCTCGCTCGCGGCCAGCATCTGCTGCAGCCGCTGGGCGACTACCGCACCGTGGGCCACCTGCGCATCGAAGTGGATGGGAGGCCGATCAATGTCTACGCCACCCACCTCAACGAGCGTTCCGATGAGCAGGGCGTCCAGACCCGGCGGGCGCAGGTGGAGGACCTGCTGCGCTTCATCAGCAGCACCTCGGCCGGCGCGCCGGTGGTGATCGCCGGCGACTTCAACGCGATGGTCGATGCAGGGGATCTGAGCGAGCTGCGCAGTCATTACGGTGACAGCTACGGCAGCGTGCACGTCAACAATGACCTGAGTGGCGTCAGCACCCTCAACCGTCATTATTTCCAGGCGCCGTCGCGCATCGACCATATCTTCTTCCAGCAGGACCAGCTGCTGGCGCGTGAGGCGAAGATCCTGTTCGACCAGCCCGACGCGGGCGGCCGCTGGGCGTCGGACCATTATGGTGTATGGACGCGCCTGCAGTTCGCGCCGGATACGGCGGCGGAGCAGCGCCAAGGCGCCGCCGCCGGGCACTGACGGCCGCCGGCCGTCAGCCTGTGCCCTGGTGGGTGACGACCGTTGGTCGTCACGCCCTAGCCGTTGCACTCGCCGAGTACGGCTCAGCCATCAGGTACAAAAAAACAGCGGCCCGAAGGCCGCTGTTTCGTTTTCACCACCGCAGCGGATCAGCCCTGCGGCAGGTTGCCCGGCTTGGCCTTGTTTTCCTCGGCATCCGTCTCGCTGGTCACCGTTTCGGTGGCCTTCGATGCGGCGGCCGGTTCCGGCTGGGCCACGACGGCGGCCTGGGCGGCGGCATCAGTGCCGCCGGCCAGGATCGCCGGCTCGGCGGCTTCCACCGCCTCCACCACTGCCGGTGCGGCAACCGCAGCCGGCAACGGAGCGGCAACCGGAGCCACGACCGGCTCACCCGCCGCCGCGGTGGCGGCCGGGGCCTGCGGCGCAGCAGGTTCGATGGCGTCCAGCATGCTGGTCTGCACCGGGGCAGACGGAGCCGCCACCGGGGCCGGCTTCGGCGCTTCGGCTTCGGCCGGGACGGCCTCCACCTTGGGCGCTGCCGGCGGCACGGGCTGCCAGGACGGTGCCTGCTCGACCGCTGCGACCGGGGCTGCCGCGACCGGCGCTTCGGCCTTCGGCACGTCTGCCTGCACCGGAGTGGCGGCGTCGTGCTGCGGGCGGGCAACGTCGGCGCTGACGGCCGGCTTCACCGCTTCCACATCGGCGACGGCTTCGGCGGGGGTGTCGACCCGGGGCGATGCCACGAATGCGGGCGCTGCTTCAATCTTCGGCGCCTCGACCTTCGGTGCTTCCACCTTGGGCGCTTCCACCTTCGGTGCTTCAACCACTGGAGCCCGCGCGGCAGTCACTGCGCTGGCCGCGGCCGGCACGATGGCGGCGGTCGCCAGCACTGCGGCTGCACGCTTCTCGCGCTCGATCGGAGCCGGGGCATCGCCTTCGTCGTCGAAGTCGAACTCCGGCTGCGGACGGCTCGAGGCCGGCTGGCGCTTTTCGGTGTCACCCACTTCAGAGGGAGCCGAAACCGCGGTCGCGTCCTGCTCTTCGGCGTCGTTGTCGTCTTCGTCGGAATCGTCATGACCCAGCGAATCCGATGCGGTGCCTTCTGCATTGCCACGACGACGACGACGACCGCCACGGCGACCACGTCGACGACGCGAGCCGCCTTCACTGCTGCCGTCATCCGTGGCCGGCGTTTCGGTGCCTTCGGTGCCTTCAACATTGACCGCGCTGGTTTCTTCGACGTCGGTGTCGACAACCGGCATGCGTGCCGTGGCCGGTGCTGCCTCGGTGGCCTGCGGTGTTGCCGGGGATGCCGCGGTCGTGGTGTGGCTGTCGACCTCTTCGCCACGCAGCTGCTGGTTGGCCAGGCGCGATGCGGCTTCGGCAGCGTCCAGGCCCATCGGCGTGATCGCCGTGACGGTTGCCGCGGCGGCAATGTCACTGCCGTCGCGCTGCGGCTTGTCGCCATCCTGCACACGCGGCTGGCGCGGCTGCTTCACCTTCGGCTGCTGCTGGCCCTGTGCCGGCGCCTGTCCCTGGGCCTGCTCGGCGCGCTCGCCGCGCTCATTGCGCTGCTTGCCACCCTGCTGGGCCTGTTCCTGACGCTGCTTCGGCTGCTGCTGGCCATTGCCGTTGCCGGCCTGTGCGTTGGCGGTGGCAGCGACCTGTGCGTTGCCGCCCTGTGCATTGCCCTGGCGGCGCTCACCGCGCTCACCGCGTTCCTTGCGGCCCTGGCCCTGTGCCTGCGGGGCGCCGTTGCCGGCGCTGCGGCTGTCGTCACGGCGGTCCTTGCGGTCCTTGCCGGTGCGATCCTTGCCGTTGCGGTCCTTGCGGCCATTCTCACCGCCGCTGGCACGCGCGGCCGGTGCCGGTGCCGGTGCAGCTGCCGGTTCACCACCGAAGATGCGCTTGAACCAACCGACCACGCCGCCGGTGGCAGCCGGAGCGGCGACCGGAGCGGCCACCGGGACCGGAGCCGGCTGCGGCGCGGCTTCTTCGCGGATCGGCGCTGGCGAGTTGTGCTGGACCTGGGTCACGGCCGGCGGCGGGATGTTCAGCTGGCCCTTGGTCAGGGCATGCACCGGCAGCTTGCGCGGGGTGCCGCGCTGGTAGCTCGGCTTGCCACTTTCCTCGCCCAGCTCGTTTTCGCGCAGGCGGGTCACGGTGTAATGCGGGGTGTGCAGCTGCTCGTCGGCCACGATCACGATCGGGGCTTCGTGGCGCGCTTCGATCTCGCGCAGGGCGCTGCGCTTTTCGTTGAGCAGGTAGTTGGCGATCTCGACCGGGGCCTGGACCAGCACCTGCCCGGTGTTTTCCTTCATCGCATGCTCTTCGGCGACGCGGATGATCGAGAGCGACAGCGATTCCACGCTGCGCATGCGGCCGTGGCCGTCGCAGTGCGGGCAGACCAGCTGGCTGGATTCGCCCAGGCTCGGACGCAGGCGCTGGCGGCTCATTTCCAGCAGGCCGAAGCGCGAGATGCGGCCGACCTGTACGCGGGCGCGGTCGTACTTCAGCGCCTGGGCGAGGCGGTTCTCGACCTCACGCTGGTGCTTGTTGGAGGACATGTCGATGAAATCGATCACCACCAGGCCGCCGAGGTCGCGCAGGCGCAGCTGGCGGGCCGCTTCTTCTGCCGCTTCCAGGTTGGTCTGGAACGCGGTGTCCTCGATGTCGCTGCCCTTGGTGGCGCGCGAGGAGTTCACGTCGATGGCGGTCAGCGCTTCGGTCTGGTCGACCACGATCGAGCCGCCCGACGGCAGGCGCACGTTGCGCTCGTAGGCGCCTTCGATCTGTGACTCGATCTGGAAGCGGTTGAACAGCGGGATGTCATCGGTGTAGTGCTTGAGCTTGCGCAGGGTCTGCGGCATCACCTGCTGCATGAACTCGCGGGCGTGCTGGTACATCTCTTCGGTATCGACCAGGATCTCGCCGATGTCCGCGCGCAGGTAGTCGCGCAGGGCACGCACGATCAGCCGGGATTCCTGGTAGATCAGGAACGGGGCGGGCTTGCTCAGCGCCGCTTCGGCGATGGCGCGCCACACGTTCAGCAGGTAATCCAGGTCCCACTGCAGCTCTTCGGCATCGCGGCCGACGCCGGCGGTGCGGATGATCACGCCCATTTCGTCGGGAATGTTCAGCTTGTCCAGCGCGTCCTTCAGGGCGGCGCGGTCTTCGCCTTCGATCCGGCGCGAGACGCCACCGGCGCTCGGCGAATTCGGCATCAGCACCATGTAGCGGCCGGCCAGCGAGATGAACGTGGTCAGGGCAGCGCCCTTGTTGCCGCGTTCATCCTTGTCGATCTGCACCACGATTTCCTGGCCTTCGCGCAGGAGCTCCTTGATGCCGGCCTTGTTGTGGTCCACGCCGGCCTGGAAGTAATCGCGGGAGATTTCCTTCAGCGGCAGGAAGCCATGGCGGCCACCGCCGTATTCGACGAAGGCGGCTTCCAGCGAGGGCTCGATGCGGAAGATCCGGCCCTTGTAGATGTTGGACTTCTTCTGTTCCTTGGCCGGCTGCTCGATGTCGATGTCATACAACGACTGGCCATCCACGATGGCTACACGCAGTTCTTCGGCCTGCGTGGCGTTGATCAGCATTCGCTTCATTGTTGCGTTCCTCGCAAGCGGCTACCGCGCGGAACGCCATGGAGTTTCGCCTCTGGATACGGCTGGCCGCCCATTCGCGCAGGCGCGGGGAGGGTGGCCCGGGTTTCCAGCGCTACGACACCACGGCAGGCCGCGGGAGCGCTCTTGTTATCTGGTTTTGGGTGTTACGGGACCGGCGGCAGCTGTCAGCCAAAACTGGAGCGCCACGCGGGACATGTTCAGCGCGACTGCGTGTCAGGCAATCGGCGATGGCCGGGAGCGCCGGTGAGCCGCTAACATGGCCGCCCCGGGGGCGGTGGTCGCGCACTGTGCCGGATTCGTTGGAAGACAGGCTTCTGGCCCGGAGTAACTTCCAACGAAATCAATCCCTTATCTCGCCGCCCGAGTGTAACAGAATAAACAGGCTGATGACTGCTCAAGACCCCGCAAACCCCAACTCCGACAAGCCTTCCGTGCGCATGATCACCGTTCCCGACGACCGGGCGGGACAGCGGCTGGACAATTTCCTGCTCGGACAACTGAAAGGGGCGCCGCGCAGCCTGGTCTACAAGCTGGTGCGCAGCGGCCAGGTCCGGGTCAATGGCGGCCGCGCCAAGGCCGAGCGCAAGCTGGAAGGCGGGGAAGTGATCCGGATTCCGCCGGTCCATCTCAGCGAGGAAGGCGACAGGACCGGTCCGCCGGAATCGTTCATGCGCCGGCTGGAACAGGCCATCGTGTATGAAGACGAGCGCCTGCTGGCCCTGAACAAGCCGTCCGGCGTGGCCAGCCATGGCGGCAGCGGCATCAGTTTCGGCGCCATCGAAACCCTGCGGGCGTTGCGTCCGGGCAAGACGCTGGAGCTGGTGCACCGGCTGGACCGGGACACCTCCGGCCTGCTGATCGTGGCCAAGAAGCGCTCTGCACTGAGCGAGCTGCAGGCGCTGCTGCGCGAGGACCACGGCGCCGGCATCCGCAAGAAATACCTGACCCTGCTGGCCGGGCGCATGCCCGACGGCACCATGACCGTGGACGCGCCGCTGCACGTCGGCCTGCGCCAGGGCGGAGAGCGCCACGTGCAGGTGAATGCGATCGGCAAGCCGTCGATCAGCCACTTCAAGGTGCTGGAGCGCCGCGGTGGCCATTCCTACTGCGAGGTGCGGATCGAAACCGGGCGCACCCACCAGATCCGCGTGCACGCCCAGCATCTGGGCAATCCGGTGGCGGGTGACGACAAATACGGCGATCCTGTCGTCAACAAGCGCTTTCGTGAGCAGATCGGGCTGAAGCGGCTGTTTCTGCATGCCGCCTCGCTGGAGTTCGCGCTGGACGCGGGCAAGACCCCTTACGTGTTGAACGCGCCGCTGGCCGAGGAACTGGTCGAGGCCCTGGATCGGCTGAAGTAGGTAGCAGCGAACGGCGTAGCCCCTCGCGGCGGGTGGGGCAAGCTGCCTCCCGGTCTCTTATACCCATCCGACGCTGCCGAC
>NZ_PJAY01000041.1:0-50538 GCF_002836635.1 Stenotrophomonas sp. Bg11-02 | reverse complement strand
GCCGTCGTTTACCGAGCACGGGCGCGTCGGCGTGTATTACGAGGCGGCGGCGGTGATCGTGTCGCTGACGCTGCTCGGCCAAATGCTGGAACTGCGGGCGCGTTCGAAAACGTCCGCGGCGATCAAGGGCCTGCTTGGTCTGGCGCCCAAGGAAGCCCGGCGGGTCAACGCCGACGGCACCGAGGAAGACATCCCGCTGACCCACGTTCATGTCGGCGACCACCTGCGCGTGCGACCCGGCGAAAAGGTGCCGGTGGATGGCGAAGTGGTGGAAGGCCGCTCCAGCGTCGACGAGTCGATGCTCACGGGCGAACCGATCCCGGTCGAGAAGACCGGGGGTGACCAGGTCATCGGCGCGACCCAGAACGGCACCGGTGCGCTGGTGATCCGCGCCGCCAAGGTGGGTTCCGACACCGTGCTCTCGCAGATCGTGCAGCTGGTCGCGCAGGCGCAGCGTTCCCGCGCGCCGATGCAGCGTATGGCCGACACCGTCGCCTACTGGTTCGTGCTCGCGGTGCTGGCGATCGCGGTGGCGACGTTCTTCATCTGGGGCTTCTTCGGCCCGGAGCCGTCCTGGACCTATGCCATTCTGAACGCGGTCTCGGTGCTGATCATCGCCTGCCCGTGCGCGCTGGGCCTGGCGACGCCGATGTCGATCATGGTCGCCACAGGCCAGGCGGCACAGGTTGGCGTGCTGTTCCGGGATGCCGAAGCCATCGAGCACATGCGCCGCATCGACACCCTGATCGTCGACAAGACCGGCACACTCACCGAAGGACGCCCGGCCTTCAAGGAAGTCGTGGCCTTCGAGGGCTTCGACGCCGACCGGGTGCTGCACCTTGCGGCAAGCCTGGACCAAGGCAGCGAGCACCCGCTGGCCGATGCCATCGTGGCCGAGGCCCGACGCCGGAACTTCGAGTTCGACCGCGTGGAGGACTTCGACTCGGTGACCGGCATGGGTGTGCGCGGAACCGTAGCCGGTCATGCGCTTGCGCTGGGCAATACCGCACTCATGGACGATCTGGGCGCGGATCCCGGTGCACATGTCGACGTCGCCGAGCGTCTGCGCCGCGAGGGTGCGAGCGCCATGTTCCTCGCCGTGGACGGTCGCCTGGCGGGTCTGATCGCGGTCGCAGACCCGATCAAGGCCTCTGCCGCGGCCGCCATCAATGAGCTGCACGCCGCCGGGCTGCGCATCATCATGGCCACCGGCGACGGGCTCACCACCGCACGGGCCGTGGCCACCGAACTGGGCCTGGACGAAGTGCATGGCGAGGTCCGCCCCGAGGACAAGGCCGAGCTGGTGCAGCGCCTCAAGCGCGAGGGCCGGCGGGTGGCGATGGCGGGCGACGGCATCAACGATGCGCCCGCGCTGGCCGCGGCCGACGTCGGCATTGCCATGGGCACGGGCACCGACGTCGCGATGTCGAGCGCACAGATCACCCTGGTCAAGGGCGATCTGCGCGGCATCCTGCGCGCCCGGAAGATCTCCCAGGCCACCGTAGCCAACATGAAGCAGAACCTCACCTTCGCGTTCGTCTACAACGCGCTGGGGGTCCCGGTCGCGGCCGGGGTGCTCTATCCCGCGTTCGGGATCCTGCTGAGCCCGATGGTCGCGGCGCTCGCCATGAGCCTGAGCTCGGTATCGGTGGTGGCCAACGCGCTTCGCCTGGCCAGGTCGGCCGCAGGTCCGGCGACACCGAAGGCGACCGCGCCGGACCAGGCGCCTGGTCTGGCCCGGGGTTGATCTGGATCAGCTGCATCGAGTCCCAGTTCGCTCTGCCGGCCATAGCGAGTGCCTGGATCTCCCAGGCACGCCGGCGGCGTTTGTCGCTGCCGCCACCGACACCCGTCACGACCACCATGGCCACGGCTGCGATGCCGAGGTTCCCTCGGCGAGCAAGGCGTGTGCGGCGCACACTGCACCGAGGGTGACCTCTCGGCGGCCAGTGGGCGCACCCCTTCGATTCCGCTGATCCTTGTCGGGGCATGGTTCTCCTGGATCGCGGTCGCCGGGATTGCGGACATCGGGCCCGGCGTCACGTCCACTTGGGTGGATTCACGACCCCGGCCCGCGTCTGCCCACTGCGACACCGAGGACGGACCCGCTGCTGTGCAGGACGGCCACGGGCGCTGAGGCCGCCGCAGCGGTTCGGCTATCGCAACCGACCCCTGCCTCGTCGGTGACCTCGCTATCTTCCTTGGTGAACGGACGGATCTCCGACGGCAGGATGTCGAGCACGACCTCCGATGGCCGACACAGATGGGTACCCAGTAGCGCTTCCACCCAGAATGCAGCCCAACCCTTGATTTTCTGGGGCGGCAAGAAAGCCAGCTGCGACAGGCAGTTAGCTCGCTTTCGGCCGTTTTTTACACGAATCCCGGCCGACCCTCTCCTCCAGACCGTCCACCAGTTGGTTCCTCCCGAACAGCTGGCGCAACAGGCCGCGGACGCGGTGCGCGAGCTCATGGCGGAAGCTGCGGCCGAGAACACCACCCGCAGCTACACCACTGCCCTGCGCTACTGGGCCGGCTGGCATGCGGCACGCTACGGCATCGAGCTGGCCTTACCGGTGCCCGAAGCCACCGTGCTGCAGTTTGTGGTCGACCACGTGCAGCGCCGCTCGACTGTTGGTGAGCTGGCGTGGGAACTGCCGCCGATTGTGGACCAGGCCTTAGTGGCGGCCGGCCTGAAAGCCAAACTTGGGCCCTGGACGCTGGCCACCGTGCGGCATCGCGTTGCCGTGCTTATCCACCGCCCACCGGCTCAAACAAGCCACCAATCCCTGCGAGCAGCCGGCGATCCGCACCGTGCTCAGGCGCGCCGCGCGGGCCGCGGTCAAGCGCGGCGAGCGCCCACGCAAGAAGACAGCGATCACCCTGGCCGAGCTGGAGGCCATGTTGGCCACCTGCGACGACAGCCTGGAAGGAATTCGGGATCGCGCCCTACTCTGCTTCGGGTTTGCCAGCGGTGGGCGACGGCGCAGTGAGATCGCGGCCGCCGACCTGCGCGACCTGCGCCGGATCGGCGAGGCGGGCTACATCTACCGCCTGGAGCACAGCAAGACCCAGCAGGCCGGTGTTACCGCGAACTCGACCCCGGACAAGCCGGTGCTTGATCGGGCCGCCCTCGCGCTTCAGGATTGGCTGGACGCAGCCGGGATCACCGAGGGGGCGATCTTCCGACGGCTGTGGAAGCAGCGCGTCGGCCCTGGTCTGTCTCCGGCCGCGGTAGGCGAGATCGTCCAGCGGCGGGCGCGACTGGCCGGACTGGAGGGGGATTTTGGGGGGCACAGCCTCAGGTCGGGATTCGTGACCGAGGCCAGCCGTCAAGGAGTCTCGTTACCGGCGATCATGCAATTGACCGAACACCGGTCGGTGTCGAGTGTCATGGGGTATTTCCAGACGGGTGGCGCCACGGCTAATCCCGCCGCACGCCTTCTGGAAGACTGATCAATCACGGGTAGAGGATTTCCGCTCATTCTAGTTAGAATCCGCGCCTCGCCGGACCAGGTCGTTCATAGTAGACCGATGGAATTCGCCAAGTAGAAGTGTTCGATCTCGCCTCGAACCTAAGGTGACTGCTGTCACTGCGTGGTCATTTAGTGACGCAGTCGCTCGCCGTCAAATTTGCGAATAGGTCTTCCGACTAAGCGACTTCGTTCGGGATATTCAGGAGGTTGGATCGTTGCCTCAAAGATGCATCTCTACGGCTAGAGAAAAAGGCAGCCATCGCGCTGGGGGGTCACGATCGTCGTGCGGCGGATGGCCCGCGTAACCGCGACGCGCAGCGCCAGCCGCGACTGCGCGATGCGCCTAGCGTCTGCGTTAGCAGCCACGATGCGCCCGGAGAACGTGCCCTCGTAGATGACGACCTCATCGAACTCCTTCCCCTTGGCCTTGTGGATCGTCATCACGTGCAGCCCGCGCCACTCCTTCTGCGCGGCGACGAAATGCTCCTGGAGCAGTGCCTCGCGAAGTGCCGCCTCTGCACCTACATAGTCGCCCCGCGTCCGCCACATCTCACTGAGCGCCGTGCGCAGCGCGGAGCCCCTGTGCAGCAGGCGAAGAAAACGCGCGTCCTCGGCCACCCGGGCCACTTGGGGCGCGGTGGACGTGGCGATCAGGTATCGCATGGCAGCCCAGTCTTCCTCGGGGCTTCCTGAGAGCCTGATATCCGCGCGTTCGGCCGCGATCCTCTGGCACTCCTTGATGATGAGTTCCCTGTTCTTGCCGCGGATCTTTCCCGTCGACATGTAAGTGCCGATCGCGCCAGCGAGGTTCATCTCCGCCTGCGCAGGAGTCTTGTTGCCACCACGGCCACGGATGTGAGTGTGCAGCGTGGCTATCAGGCGTGACGCCAGCGCCGCAGTGGAGCCGCCTCCCAGCAGCACGGCGATGAAGCTTGCCGCCAACGACGGCGATTCCGCGTCCATCGCCACATCGTGCCGGAGTGCGGGCAGGCCATCCAGGTCCGAAGACAGGTACTGCGAGAACTGCAGCATGAATGCCTTTGATGGCACCAAGACGGACACCGAGGTGTTCAGCTGGTCGCGCAGGCGCCGGAGTGCGGCCAGCACCTCCGCCTTCGCCCGGAAGTGCGGGCTCTGGTTCCTGCGGAAGCCGTAGCGCACGATCTTCACGTGCGTGTACTCCTTGCCGCGGTTCCGACCAGTCAACAAATCGTTACCGAACACGGTGATATCGGTTCCGCTGCTTCGGTGGTTCTCGCCCGAGAAGTCGAAGCTCCCTGGCTGGAATACCTCGACGAATTCCCTCAAACGACGGGGATCGGCACCCCGGAATTCGTAGATGCGTTGGTCGGGGTCACCGAGCGCGATCAGGCGGCTATGTCGACCCAAGTGGCGGATCAGCGCCCACTCGTCGGCATTGGTGTCCTGGAACTCGTCGAGGATCACCGTGGGATAGGAGTCCCAGTAGATGTTCGCCAACCGGCCACTGCGCTGGAAAATCTGTGCGGCCAGCCGCGCGAATAAGTCGAAGTGCAGCCGCCCCTCCTCTTCGAATAGCCGAAACATCTCCTGCTCGCGGGCGCTGGCGTCCACATCAGCGAAGTGGGCCGCAGCCTCCGGTGGCGGCAGGAGGGTAATGGCCCTCGCGGTGTTCAATAGGTAGCCGTGGCTACGCAGGATGCCCCAGGCGAACCCGTGGTAAGTGTTGATCTCGAGATGCTTGAGCTCCTCCGGCGAGATGAGCTCCGCCGCCTTTTCGAGGATGCGCGCGACCGTCGGCCTCGCAAAGCTCAGGAATAGCACCTTCTGGCCCGGCTTCAACGCTCCGCTGGCAACCTGCTGCTGGGCTTTGATCAGCGCCACGTGGGTCTTACCGGCGCCCGGGCCGGCAAGAGCCAATGCGTGTCCTGGGTAGGCCAGGAACGCGAGCTTCTGCGGACTCAAGACCATGGGCTTCAGGCCGCGGTGGGTTCGACGGAAAGTGCAGGTGGCTCTGGGGGCGGAGGCTCAATGACGCGGAATATGCCGTGCAAGCATTGGGCGATGTATTCAGGCATCTCTTGCCAACCCGTGCAACACGCCAGCAGATCAGCCGCCTGGCCGCTACCTTTGCCCCAGGCGAAGTATTCCGACAGCGCATTCGTCAGCGTGGCCAGATCGGACTCTGCACTCGGCCTCACGGGAATCAGGTGCTGAGGCCAGTCACCGTCTGCTACCACGCCCAGCGCATAGCGCCTGATCGCCTTCTCGTTGGTCCCCTTCAGCACCAGCGACTCGAACCCCTTCATGTGCGATTCGTACGGGTAGTCGACGGCAGCACGGATGAGGGCAAGCTGTGCCTCGTCCTGCTTGTCGAAAACCGCGAAGACGGTCTTGCCCAGAGCCCTGAAGAAGTTGCCAAGCGGCGCGACCTGGGAGTCCGTCTTGGCATCGATGACCGCCACACCAAGCGCCTCGAGCGACTTGAAATATTGTGGATCGGTCTGGCTGAGCGTGCGCGCGGCCGCCGGCAGCGCGTCGAACTCCGTGCGTCCCTCGACGATGAGAACGTACTTGGCGAGCAGTGCCTCGCAGAAGCGCGCCCGGAACTCCGCCTTGTAGGCCTTCGGCTTGATCGTTGGAGGCAGGCTTGCGGAAACGGAGGTCAGCACGCCGCTCGCGCGCTTGAGCACCTTGATCTGCGCTGGCTCGAACTCCTCGAGTACGTACGGGGAGTGCGATGTGAAGAGGGCCTGCGCCGACTTCTCGCGCACGCTGTTGACGATGCGCTTCTGAGTGTGCGGAGGCAGTGCTGTCTCGGGCTCCTCCATGGCGAAGATGACGTTCTGCTTGAGCTCGGCGATGATGGACAGCAGCGCGAGCACCAGCGTATTTATGGTACCCGTGCCCTGATGGTGATACGGAGCCGCGTAGGTGCTGCCATCCGGGCGCTTCGCGCCTGTGCCCATGAAGACCGTCAGCGTACGGCGCAGGGTTTCGCGCGTGAGGTCCGAGACGCGCATGTGCGGATCCTCTGCCCAGTCAGACGGGACGAACTTCTTGATCGAGGCCTGCACTGCGGCCAGCAGCGCGGTGACGCCGAGCTCGGGCTTCTCGGCGACAGGCAGGATGCGCAGCGAACGCAACAGCTCCTCCCACATTTTGAGGCGCGATTCCTGAAGGCGCAGGATCACGTCGAGTAGTGAGCCACGCTCCAGGCTGAGCGCGCGCGAGCCGGTGCGCACAGTTCGCAGGTAGAGGAAGCCGCACTTGCGCTTGTCGGAGGCACGGAACGTCTGGTATTCACCGGAGCCAATTGGGGCGGGCAGCGCGAAGAAAGTGTTGCCAAGGAAGTCGTCTTCCTCCGCGTCGTAGGCGCCACGGAAGAAGACGCGCAGTGCGGGGTCGATGCCGGCGGCGTCGGTGGCCTCGACCGGCGGGCCGGCCAACAGCGTCTTAGCGTTCGTGTCCCACCATTCCAGGTGTTCGCGGAAGTGCCGGAGTTGCTCATCATTGAGGTCGGCGACGATGACCTCGACTGACAGCGGGATCGGCAGCTCTTCGGCACTGAGGTACTGGCCCGCATAGAAGTCGTGCTCGTCCACAACCGGCCGCCGGGAGAGCCGCTCTGGGCCCAGCACGAGGTCAATCGCCTCAAGTAGCGTAGATTTGCCTGCGTTGTTGTCGCCAACGAGCACGCTGTGTCCATCGAAGTGAACTGTGCCCTCCGCGATCCCTCGGAAGTTCGCAATCCTGACCTGAACGATCTTCATGGAACCCCCCGTGTGACTCGTTAGTGCGGCCACCTACTTAAATACGCGCTCTGCCGCTATGGTGCAAGAGGTCGACCGCCTCCTTCGCCAGGACTGCACTGCAATGGCGCTCTTTTGCAGCTAACATCAGCTGCAGAAAGATACCTTTAAGAGCGCGCTATGAATGGCCGCTTCGGACCGAAAATAGCCTTTACCTAGCCCCGATAAATCTTCCTAATTCACTTTCTATCTGCGGCTTACTTCAATCGATTTCTCTCAGGGCCAGGGCTAAACTTGGAATTTACACCTTGCCGTACCTGCGCTACATCGGGAAAGACGTCCACCATGCTGTCAGTCGCCATCTCCAAGATCCCGGCGCAGATGTGCATTGCAGTCGTCAAATAGCTTCGATCGCTATCGTTATCCAAGCCAGTGCCGCGGCCATTCGCCTCCATACGGTAAAAAGAAATGGGGTGAATATGGGAGTGCTGCGACCACAGATCCCATAATACGTCGAATTGCAGCTTCTCCATTCCCACAAGTTCCACTAATTGGGCCCGGTCCATGAACCAAGCTTTCTTGCCCGATAGGCACTGCGCTTGGACGGGTTGCGCCAGTCGCTGATAGAACGGAATGGTCTCCAATCGGGTGATAAGTTCACTTCGCTGCTTCTCAAGCCCTTTCCGCTGCTCTTCACTATCTGAAAACATCTTCAATCGACTGCAGCAGTCGTTGAGTTGGAGTAGCGTCACCCGAGCTCTGCTCTCCTCCAATTCCTCGTTGACCGGTGACATGAGGTAGTGGAAGTAGAGATTTCCTTCAAGTAACGCTCTGGCATGGCAAGCTAGGGCATGAAATCCCCACTGCTCATGGTCGCTTTCAAACCAACGGGAGAGTGGCACGGCACGTATGGCGGCGGTTCCGTGAGCGCACATGCGGGCGAAGACGTACGTGGCGTATCCCACGCAGGGGGCCGCAGCCCTTCCGGTTTGCGCTTGTCCGACGGCTAGGGCTTCGCACACAGCCTCGTCAAGGCAGTCCAGTGCCGCCTCATAGTCTTCCCGCGTGGGTGACCCCATTTGATTCAGTCGTCGAACGAGAGCTTCAGCTTTACTCATACATCGCCTCAAGTACGAGATGCCATTTTAGCTAGCACATTTGTGCATTTATACGCACGCTCAGTAAATGCGTGTCGGTAAATGGCTGCTTCTTGGATGAAGCCTAGGCCCGCTTACGGCGATGCCCGGACGAGAAGCACAAGGCTAGAAACGCCTGCGACTATAGGAAAGACAAACTCAATGACAACACGAGCCCAAGAGATTGGCCCTACAACTCTTTCGAGCATTGAGTAACGACCCACGTGGCCAGCGTTACGCCACATGGCTCCAACGCGCCGCTCAATCTCGGCCAGCTCTTCCCTATCCTCATCTGTAAGTGATCGGCTCTCAAGCATTGATTTGCGAACATTGTCGTAGCCTTGCGACTCTTCCTCCCACGCCTTTGCTGAGAAAGACATGCGCCAAGCGGCAAAGTCTGCAGCAGCGGTAACCGCGAACGACAATAGAAGAAACGCAACGACTAAGCCGAGAACCCAGAGCATTGAGCCACGGTCGGTCTGCGAGAACTCGATGCCCAATGCAGTAATTTTCGCGGGAATGAGGCCCGTAGTTGAGATGAATATGGCGATCACGCTTGCAATCAAAAGCGATTTTCGCACCGATCGAGTGTGTGGTGAAAGGGGGTCTGATATACTGATGACGCTTACTTCGAATGCACTCACTAACCGCCTCCAGCGAGAATTGCCAAGTAGCCGGAACTCTGGGGACGGTTACCTGATTTATAGACAGGCCACCGGATGGTGGATGCCCCTCAATACGGCTAGATCTTAAGGTGGCTGCGGACGGCGCACAAGCCTACGCACAAGCTAAAGGACGGCATGCACTGCGCGAGTGTCTGACGTAAGTAGAAGCTCAAACAACCCGTCGATTGGTGGCCGGTCGCTGTCTTCTCGTACCCCCGATAAATCCTCATAATCTCCCCCTCCGGCCTTGGAGTCCTCGCTTTGCTAAAGGCGGGCAGGTCACCGCCAATCTAGCGTTCTCTTCATATTAATGCATGATTGTTTCGTACGCAGTATCCAAATTCGGTAAACGCGCTTGAAGAAGCCTAAGTATGATGTTATAGCGACCCTTGGCAGAACTGATATCAGAACGGTAGAGTGGGCAGAAGAGTCGGCAGCCAGCTCGTTCAAACGTGGTGAGCTTCACGTTCATATGAATGGTGCAATTCCTGCCTCGACAATCCGAGAAATACTCGACGATGAGGGGACTATCCTGCCTGAGGGTTTCAATTTCCGGCGAGACATGGCACGGCTGACGCCTTGCAGTTCACTGGCAGAGTACCTAACACCTTGGAAGATCCTTCGTCTCTTCCCCAAGAAGCGCGAGAACCTTGATCGCCTGAGCTACTCGGTCTTCGGCAGCCTCGCTCAAAACCAAGTGGACTTTGTCGAACCGCGCAGCAGCTTGTTGTATCTGGCGACGCTTCAGCAGTGTTCGCCGGCCCAAGCGCTAGAACGCCTCATCGAGTCGACCGGAGAGGCTGCACATCACCACGGCATCCGCCGCGGCCTGATCCTCACCGTGACCCGTGGAGAGTACGGGGCCGTTAATCTCGCCAAGCTCCTGCAGGCATTCGAGGACCTCGGCCGGCCGAAGGATGTGGTGGGGCTGGACTTGGCTGGCGACGAGGAGGTGTCCTACCCCACAGAGCTGCCGTCCATGTTCCGCGATGCCAAGAATCGCTTGGGGCTGGGCATCACTATCCACGCAGGCGAGACGGGTCGTGCAGAGAACGTGCGATCCGCCGTCGAGGTGTTCGACGCTGATCGCATTGGCCACGGGACTGCCGCCGGCAAAGATCCTAGCCTGTTGGAGCTGCTGGCAGATCGAGGCATTTGTGTCGAGGTCTGCCCGATCAGCAATCGGCTCACGGGGGCGGTGCCCCCGAACGAAGCCCATCCGATTCAAGAGTTTCGGCGCCACGGTGTGCCTTTTGTCATCTGCTCTGACAACCCGGCCATCCACCAGAACGGCCTGGCTGAAGACCAAGCTGCGGCGATGGCTGAGGGCTTGTCGATTTGCGAAATGCAGCTTCAATACGGTATCGCCAAAAAGTACTCATTCATAGAGGGGCTGATTTGAAGATCCGGTTCATGTCTAGCAACAAGCACAAGATTGATGAGGTCCAGCGCATTCTTGCTCCCGTGGGCATTGACATCATTGCGGTGCCCCAGAAGATCCAGGAGCTGCAGACCGAAGACGTCTACGCTTTGGTCGAGGACAAGTTGATCAAGGCCTTTGAGGCCATCGGCCGCCCGCTATTCGTCGAGCACACAGGCCTATACCTGAGCGGGCTCAACGGGCTGCCTGCAGGCTTGACCCAGATCTTTTGGGACCGGCTGAAAGCGGACCGCTTCGCCAGCCTCGTGGCGAGTCTGGGCGACATCAAGGTTACCGCCAAGACAGTGCTCGGTTATTGCGATGGCCACAAGATGCATTTATTCGAAGGCGCCATCGAAGGAACTGTGCCGAAAACGCCTGTCGGACCACATGACTTCCAGTGGGACTGTGTCTTCACTCCCAACGGCTTTAGCCAGACCTTCGCTGAAATGGGGTCGGCCAAGGACAGTATCTCCATGCGCCGCATCGCGCTGGACAAGTTTGCGGATCACCTAAAAGGTGCGATGGGCACGAAATGAAAGAAGAACTCCTCAAGGCACACCGCAACGGCAGGCTGATGCTATTCGTGGGCGCAGGTGTGTCGGCAAACCTCGGGTTGCCGGACTGGAATGCACTGATCGGACGCATTGCCGAAGAGCTGGATTACGACCCGAAGATCTTTGCGACCTATGGGACGCCCTTGGCGCTCGCGGAGTTCTACAAGAAGAGAATGGGCGGCTTAGGTGCGCTGCGCAGCTGGATGGACCGTGAGTGGCATAACGTCAGCACAGATATCACTAAGTCCGATATCCACCGCCTGATCGCCCAAGGCAACTTCCCCAAAATCTATACGACCAACTACGATCGCTGGCTCGAGAGCGCCCATGACGCCCTCGGCGTGAAGTATGACAAGATCAAGAGCGTCGCCGATCTGGTGAAGCTTACAGAAGGTCGCCGCCAGATCATAAAGCTGCATGGTGACTTCGACTTGGAAGAATCAATCGTTCTCGACGAGACCAGCTATTTCAAGCGTTTGAACTTCGACACTCCGCTGGACATCAAGCTACGGGCCGATGTACTCGGCAGTTCGGTGCTTTTCATTGGCTACAGCTTGAACGACATCAACATCCGGCTACTATTTTATCGACTGACGGAGATGTGGGGCAGTTCAAACTTTGCCACCGCGAGGCCAAAGTCTTATGTCTTCACGAGTCGCCCCAACCCGGTGGCCGAAGAAGTCCTAAGACATTGGGGCATCGAGATGATTGTCTCTGAGGAGCATGATCCCGGAAAGGCGCTCACAGAATTTCTTCAACAACTGACGACCTGACCGCAAGCGAGCATTACATCTCCTGTCGTCTGCAGTACTGGCGATCCATTGGGCAAACCAGTGCCCGCGTGCTCAAAGATAACTCAGGAGCTGCCAAACCACGCGACAGTCTTGTGCGCCTGATTCGAGCTCGGTTAGGGATTTGGAGAACACTACAGTCAATCGGTCTCGCCTCAATCCGGAGCATGAACGACTGCCCCTAGGAGCTGATCGGATTCGTCGACACCGGACATCTGATTTGGATCGGCGCCCCCTTCCTACCCCCGATAAACATCCCATATCGACTACAGCACCTGGATCAATGAATTCTAGCGACGTCCGGCACCCTCGGGCCGGCGGCGACGATCTCTCGATCGCTGATCGTCGCCCTCGCCTTTATCTGCCTATTCACTCAGATTCGCTCGACCCTTAGTTTTAAGTGCTAATGCAAAAACTTCAAAATCGCCATTTGCAGTTTCAAGGGCACTATACACATCAGTCATCGGCGTTAGGAGCTTAAAGCGTCGCTGGACTCCTTGGCCCGTCCAGGGAATCTCGCCGATCACTCCGTCTGCAATCAAGCGCGGCAGGACGTCGTCAAACAATACAGAACTCAACACGCGGCCAGCCTTAAGCTTAAGCACAGAGGCGTCCACATAGGTTCGTCTCGTGAACGCGCGGAAAAATCTGTCAGCTGCTCTTGTTCTCTCGTCGGTGGCTCTAATCTCGCCGTGGACTTCGGAATCTTGGCCTTCGAAAACCACCCCGTGTTCACGGAGGTGCTGAGAGATGGCGCGGGGATCGAATGACTGAACATCGTCCCCTGGGATAGCCAGCGAAGCTATCCTGCAATCTTCCATGCGAATCCCGCGGAGATCCGAATCACCATCAAGTTCCAGTCGCTCGAAGTCACAGTCGACAAAGCGCACATCATCCATGTTGGCCCCATCAATTCCCGTCGGCTGCAATTCACAGGAAAGGAATGACACATTCGAAAGGCTGCGACCCTCCAGGCTTGCAGCTGAAAGTATTAGCCGCTCCAGCTGGATAGGATTGTTTACGGAGCTCGCCACCTCCGCGATCCGGATCAATAGAGCACTGCAATTCTGTTTGCTAAAGGTAAAGCCTGTCTCCTGACCGTTAATCGACGCAAGCATGTCAATGATTAATGTCAAGTTGACTCCATTACGCTCCAGATATTGCACCGCCTGTTCCACAGTAGCGTGAGGCAAAGTATTAACCTGAAGAAACGTCCTGACCTCTACCGGCCTTTCCCCTGATAACAAAAGACCTAGACTTTCACCCAAATAGAATGCCTGGAAGTCCTCGTGATCAAATGACAGCCCCATTCCACGAAGACTGTTCGCCGAAAGTAGAGAGTGCTGCCGAATCCGCTCCTTCACTTGGCGAGTAACATGGGCAGGCTTGCCCTTGCTCTCTGTGAACAAATCTACAAGCACGTCTACTACGTCGTACCGAAGCGCCCCCACGGACGCCTGCCACATCTCCTGCGCCAAGCTTGCAAGAAGGGCGTGATGTTCCTGCTTCGTGAGAAGTGGTTCACGAACTTCGCCTGCAACTAGTGCGAGCCACTTTTGACTGGCTTCGCGCTGCACGATTGTGTCAACGAAAGTGTAGAAATAGTCATGAGGGTTGGAGCCGAGCTTTGCAGCCAGCTGGTTCCTATCCTCTTCACTCTCGGCCACGTCAAACAGCCTGCTGACCAACACGGCTCGGGTCAGGAGCGGGTGATCAGCGTCGAGTCGCGCGGCAACTGTCTCATAAATTGCTGCCGGATCCGTCACGCCGCGAAGCTCTCCATATTGGCAGAACAGATCCTTATCCCAGCGCTGTAGCTGTAGTCGACCGAACACGGCTGAACGATCTCCAATCGCGTCTAGCAGGCGCGCCTGAGTACGGAAACTCAAGTACTCAAAGAAGGCCTTGCGTGCCGCAATTATCACGGACCCAGAGCTCTGTAGGGACTGAACTAAATTTCCCAGGGCCGAGACTGCTTCCCCTTTCGACCCCTCAACTAGCATCTCTTCATATCCATCAAACGCGGGCACAATCGCACCGAGCTTGACCAGGTGTAGAAATGCATCGTAGTAGTAATAGCCGAAGCGCAATTGATTAGACAGGGCGGCGATCACCGCATCATCGAAAGTTAAGAATGATCGCCCGCTCAGCGGGATGGGCACAATTAGACTTGATACTTTCTTATCTTTAAATCGTTGAGCTTGGTCAAGCGCAACGCGCTTGATCAACGTAGTCTTGCCCTCGCCAGCGTCGGAAGTTAAGTAGAGGATAGATGTGGCACCAGGCGTTGCCGAGGTTGCAGCGTCAACGAGAGCTTCGTTAGCATTTTCACGGCGCTCATCAGTTACGCTCTCATTGGTGCCCGCCAGATCGCCTGTGTATAGCGCCTTTGGTGCGACAAACGGGCGTAATCCATCGCCTAGCGGTGAAGCACGCCCCGAGCTAATGATTCGATCGGCCAGCTGCGGGAGCCTCGCGACTCTTTGGATAATCCAAGGTCGCCAGTGAAGTTTTATGCCATTTTCCTCAACGATGATACTTTGGTTCTCATCAAAAGATAGATTTGCCTCAATGATGTCGTCGCGAATTTGAGCGGTGATCTTTCCCGAGCGAACATCCACATCGGCAGGCTCATCTGCGAAAGAAGTCAGTATTTGCTTCAGCTGAGCAATGTCCATGGCTTTAGATTGAAATCTCTCTGTAGTAGCTCGAAATGTCAGGGTGCAACATATTCTTTAGGTTCGAAGCAGTGACGATCTTCGGCGTGGCGTGGACTTGGGTAACTGCGCAGCCCCCCTTTATCGCCAACAGAATTCCCGGCCATATGTCTGCGTCTGAGCTAACAACGACCACATCATCATGCTTGTCCACGAAAGTAATGTGGGCCAAATCGGCCACCATCAACGTGTCTACCATTTTTTGCTCGTCGCGCACCAGAACATCTTTTGCAGTGATCGCACAAGCTCCTTCGCTACACGGAGTGTTGTGACGCAAGTCGCCTATCGACCGCATCCCGCACGCATCGGAACTTACACACCCTGCCGGGTTAGGCTTTGGCCTGAAAGATCGCAGTGGTCGGTCCGTTTGGAGTGTGGTGGCGAACACGCCATTCCCTCCGATAGGTCCAAGTGCTAGTTGGACGACAAATCGAATCTTCTTAGCATCTGTGGAGTGGCCAGGTCTTTGAATATAAGTGTGCCCCATTGTGAGATGTGCCATCAGTCCTTGGGCGCGCTGCGTCGAGACTGAGTTGGTCTTCCAGCCCCCATACAGCCTGACGACAAGGTCTGGCTCACTTCCAATAACAGCTGCCGGTAATTGCGCGCAAATGGCGGAAGCAGCCTCAATTGGACCCGGTGACCACAGTGCCGATGGAACGTTGTCGTAATCAATTAGAACGTACAAGGTCCCCTCTCCTCTCCGAGGCGCCCCAAATCTCTGCTCGCCAGTATAGCTTGCTCTGCACGGCAGTCAGCAAAGGGTTCCCGCACGGGCTCTTGGCGATCGTTCGGGCACTGAAGCGTAGGGGTGAGTCTAGGCGCCTGGGTTCGCATTGGACTCTGGCCGGACATCTCCTCACCCGCGATAACGTGCGCTAATCAACTTCTCCTCAAGCGCCGGCTCAGCGCCGTAGAACGACCTTTCGTTTCTGCGGATGCGACCGGTAAGCACTACGCGGCTGCAGCCTTAGATGACTGCCGACGTGTCGCTACGACACTTTTACCGAGAGCCAAAGGGATAGCGCACGCGCAGGTATTGCCCTTTTCTACACCTGCCACCCGCCTGTCTGGACGTATTGGTGTAGCCCACGTTGCTGCGCATTCGCGCCGGAATGCGCCCACGACCCGAGGATTACCTGTCGTGGGTACACCCGATGGCATGGTGACCAGCTCAAGTCCGCGTGCAATCTCTAACGCTCTCAGGCTGCCCAGGGCTGGACCGTTGGCCCAGACCACGCCCCGTGGCTCAGACCTGCCCTCTTCCGGGTCAGGAAAGTGTATTCAAGGCGCGCCCGCAGGCAGTCCCCGTGCGGTCAGTACCCAGCGCTACCCAGGAAGAAGGATGGACCGGCCAGACTTCCGTAGACATTCATGAGCCGCTTTGCGCGTAGCGCCGTTCAAACTCTACAGGGGCCAGGTTGCCAGAGAAACCATGCCGGCGAATTGGGTTGTAGAACATCTCAATGTAATTGAATACATCCGAGCGTGCCTCGTCCCGGGTGGGGTAGATCCGTCGCTTGATCCGCTCTTTCTTCAGTGCACTGAAAAAGCTCTCAGCCACCGCGTTGTCATGGCAGTTTCCGCGTCGACTCATGCTTGGGATCATGCCATGCTGCTTCAACAACGATAGCCAGTCGCTGCTCGTGAACTGGCTGCCTTGGTCAGAGTGGATGATCAAGCCCGCAGCAGGCTTTCGCTTCCATACCGCAGATACCAGTGCCTGTAGCACCAGGTCGGTGGTCATCTGGGACTGCATCGCCCAGCCAACGACTTGCCGTGAGTAAAGGTCGACGATCACTGCCAGGAAAATCCAGCCTTCGTAGGTTCGAATATATGTGATGTCGGTGACCCATGCCCTGTTTGGCGCAGCGGGCGAGAAGTCGCGATTGACGACGTTCTCAACCATCCCACGCGGACCGCCTCGATGGCGTGGCTTGATGCCGTAGCCAATTTCTGCCCTTATGCCCTCTGCCTTCATCAGACGTCGAACACGATGGCGGCTGCAACGTTCACCGGCCTCACGAAGTTCCCGGGTGATCTTGCGGTAGCCGTATACCGTTCCGCTTGCCAGCCAGGCGTGCTCGATAAGGCCGCGCAAACGATCATCCTCACGACGTCGCGGCCTGCCCGAATTGCCCACCCATGCATAGTAGCCACTGCGGTTAACCCCAAGCACTCGACACATGGCCGTCAGCCTGAACTCGCCCAAGTGCTCACGCATGAAAGCGTACTTCGCCGTCACCCCTTGGCGAAGTACGCCGCGGCTTTTTTCAGGATGTCGCGCTCTTCAGTCAGCCGTTTCACCTCGGCCTTCAACCGACGCACCTCGGCTGAGTCCTTGGGCGTGGGCAACATCGACCCCTCTGGTGTGCCTGCCAAGGCCTCGCTCTTGGCCTTGCGGAGCCATTGGTAAAGGCTGTGGGATGAGACCCCCAGCCGCTTGGCAACCTCGGCTACAGCAAAGCCCCTTTCGGTGACCTGCTTGACCGCTTCGGCCTTGAACTCATACGTGTACTGCTTGCTCGTCATAGACACCTCTCTCGCTTCCATTGATTATGGCTCTGAGATGTCTACGAAATCCTGACCGATCCAGTCCGGCTAACAAGCCGATGCATAGCCGGACCCAGCAAGCAGACCATGCCGCATCTCAAGAGCAGTGGACAAGCACTGATGGATGTCCGCCTTCGGCCAGAAGCGGTCTCTAGTAGTGAACGGTCACATCCGCGCCCAGGCGAGATCAAATTGAGCAGATCCATTGAAGGAGCAGACTAAGCTACCCGAGCCAGCACAGCGGGGTATCGACACAAGCTAACCATGTGACTCAAATGCCTTTGCTCTAACACGGTTTCCCTACAGCGCGGCGCCTAACTCACTATGTTCCTGGTATCGAAGATGGATCAGGGGATAAGGTCGCCCTTGCGAGTCGACCTCTGAACGACCGGATTCCACAAACCCCATCCGTCGGTAGAAGCCAACAGCTTGGGCGTTCTGCATATTGACGTCCGTGCTCAACGCCTGATGCAGCGACAATCCGTGCTGCAGTAATTGGCGGCCGACACCCGTCCCGCGCACGTCCGGATCGACAAAAAGCGCCTCCATGTGTGTTCCATGTATCAGCATGAGTCCGAGGATCTTGTCGTCTTCGTCCACAGCTACAGTCAGGGGCGCATCGGGTAGGAATCCGCAAACTTCGGCATCAATGCTCTTTCGATCTTCGACCTTGAGAAAGTGATGGGTCGCGTCCACGGAGCGCCGCCAGAGATCAACTAGAGCGGGGCCGTCTTCAGCGCGTGACGTGCGAAGTGAGTACATGACGGTGCCCTGCATAGTCCTGATTTGAGTTGAGATGCCCGCCAACGTCGAGCTGGGCCGTAATAGCTAGCGAAGAGTACCTGACCATCTGCTTTCGGCCACAAGCAGCCACACGCCTGACGCCAGCGAGCACCGGGCACGCGCCTAAGCCTCAGGCACACCTGACAGCCGTGCCAGTACGTCTGCGCGGCACACGTCCAGGATCTCCTCGGCCAGCGACGAATCATCCGGGCAGGAGCGTGACAACACGATGGCGCCGACGGCCTGCGCGATCAACGCGATCCGTTCTGCACGGGCACCCTGGGCTGCGGTGGCCTCGACCTGCGCATGATGCCCCTGCCCCGCTGCCAACTGCGCTTCGATACCCGCTGCGAAGGCCTGCTTGACCGACGTGGGCTGCCGCGCCGCATCACTGCAGAGCGCCGCCATCGTGCAGCCCTGGCCAGGATTGTCGCGATGCTCCCGCGACAGGTAATGGCCCAGGAACGCCGCCGCGTCCATCTCGCCCAGCGACTCGGACGAGTTGGCGAATCCGCAACTGGCAGATTCGGCCATCAGGTCCGCTTTGGACCCGAAGTGTTTGTAGAAGCCGCCGTGGGTAAAGCCCGCAGCGGCCATCAGGTCCGCCACGCCCACGCCGTCGAAGCCCCGTTCCCGGAAAAGCGCGGAAGCGGTCTCGACGATGTGTGCCCGGTTGGCCTGCGCTTGTGCCTTGGTGACCTTCATGACGGCTTGCCTCTTGGTGCTCTGCCCTGCTGGAAGCGCAGTTTACCACGTATAGATGATGCGCATCATCAAACCGTTGACATCTAAGATTACGCTCATCATCATTGCGCCATCCCCGCTTCCGAGTCCTCCTCGCCATGACAGCCGCGACGCTCTTCCAGCCCTGCCCCCTTGGCCGCGTCACTCTGGCCAACCGCATCGTGATGGCACCGCTGACGCGCAACCGCGCCGGGGCCGGCCTGGTGCCCAGTCCGCTGGCTGCCACCTACTAGAGGGCTGGCAGGGAATCGTTACGAGCACGGCCAGATCTTCGCTAACCGATTGATGGATCGCTGAATTCTACCCTCGGCCGCACTTCCAGGCTCGGCCCTCCCCTGGAAGCTGTGGCACCATTCAATAATGGCCACCACGTACTACTTCTTGGACACCGAGTGGGCCGATGTAACGGGCAGCGAGCTGGTGAGTCTGGCGCTGGTGAACGAAGGGGGAGACCGCCTTTTCTACGCTGAGCGAGCCAGCCTGCCCGACCCACCGACTTCGTTCGTCAAAGCGTCTACCCGCTGCTAGACCGCGGCGACGCAGCCCTGCCTGATGCCGCCCTGACTACCGAGCTGCGCGCCTTCCTCAGCGAGGTCGACGCGCCGGCGGTGATGGCGGATTTCCCGAACGATCTCCAGCTGCTGCGGTACGCCCTTGATGGGTTTGAGTTACCCGATGACCAGGTTGCCGCGTGCGGGCCCCGGCCGGCGCCGGTCATCCTACGATCACGCCCCTGTTGCTCATGTTGGTCAGAGCGCCGGCCTTATACCCCGGTGAGAGCACGCGCCAGATAAGCGCGTACACGTCGGTTCGATTCCGACCAGGGGCACCACCGTCAGCGACGGAAGAACCGCTCCACTTGCGCGCCATGGCAACGCTTGTACTTGCTGCCGCTGCCACACAGGCACGGCATATGCTCGCGCAATCCCGCACCGAGTGACTGACCCAGAAAGTCCCTCGCCTGCAGAAGAGGCTGGATTTCGGCTGCCGGAACGCTCACCTCGCCATACTGAGATGCGCGCTCGCCGCGGTTCATCACCCGCACGATCGCTTCGGACAAGCGCATCATCCGCCTTCCTGATTCCATCACCCTGGATCAGGGGGCCGCCTTTCCCATCAACTACGTCACCGCCCACTAGGCTTTGACCCGCATTGGACAGGTGAAGGCCGGGCAGACGGTGCTGATCTCTTGAGCGTCCGGGTCCGTGGGACACGCACTGATCCAGATGAGCAGAGCGCTGGGAGCCATGCCGAGTGCCGTCGTTTCCTCGGCCGCCAAGGTTGAACGAGCGAAGTGGTCTGGTGCTGAGGTTGTTGTGGATCTGGCCGAAGATGATCTGCGTGCAAGCGTGCTGAGAGGCACCGGCGGGAAAGGTGCAGACCTGGCCTTGGATCCAGTTGGTGGCAAGGTGCTCGGCCGCTCCCGCTCCACCCGCCCGGGCCCGGGCCCGGGCAAAACATGAACAAGCCTCAGCTTGCTGAGAACTATGATGCAAGGTATCTTCCCGGCCACGTCCGTATGGGTCGAAGCAGCACGTGACTTCCCTTGCCATCCACGCCAAGCGCTACGCCTTGGCACTGCTACTTGCAGTGCTGGTAATAGTGCCTGTCGTCGATGCTTCGGTCTGTTTCTCTGAAGAGCAGTCCCATCAGGAAGTAGCAGGGCCAGGCGAGAGGCACTCCGACAAGGCACACCCAGCCTGTGGTCATGGTCATTGCCATCACAGCAGTGCATTCGTGGCGTCTAACGGATTTGCGCCGGGCGAGGCGCCACTGGATGAGGGTGGGCACGTGTTCTACGAACGGCCCGTGGCGCCCCACACCCCCGACAGGCTGATTAGACCTCCCAGGGCTTGATCGCGACCCAGGCGCTAGGCGCCTGTTCGTCCTTCTGCGATCACCCTTAGCGGATCTTTCCATGATCACATCTTGTTTCTGGGCGCTTTGTGCGTCCGGCCGACGCGTGCCTGCTCGCGCAGTCGCCGAACGGCACCGTGCCGCCTCTAAGAAGGCGGCTTGAATGCCCCTCTCAATATCTACCTACCTCCGAACTCCGCGCGGTCAAGCGGCACTGCTGATGGCAACCGCTACGGTGGTCCTCGGTGCGGGCCTGGGCCTGCGCGACCCTTGGCCTGCCGATGAGCCGAGATTCGCCTTGGTTGCCTCCCAAATGGTGGACAGCGGAAACTGGCTGTTCCCACGCCGCGGTGGAGAGCTGTACGCAGACAAGCCTCCGCTCTTCATGTGGATCCAGGCTGCCCTGCTGCAGCTGACCGGAAATCTCAGGATTGCCTTCCTGCTTCCCTCGGTGCTGTCAGGTATCGCATGTGTGTGGATGACCTACGACCTAGGACGGCGCTTGTGGTCCAAGCAGGCCGGGATCTACGCAGGTTGGGCGCTACTCCTCGCCGTGCAGTTCACTCTGCAGATGAAGCGCGCGCAGATCGATCCCCTGCTGCTTGCATGGGTCACCTTGGCCCACTACGGCCTCATTCGGCACATTGTTCGCGGTCCGGATTGGCGGATGTGGACCGTGGCGTGGTTTGCGGCCGGGTTGGGAGTGATCACCAAGGGCGTGGGAGTGATTGCACTCTTCATGCTGGTTCCAGCCCTGGCGCTGACGTTTTCCAGGAAGATGAGTGCTTCTTGGATAGGTGATCGACGCGCGTGGCTGGGACCCCTGGCCTTGTTGGTCGCGATCGGCATCTGGCTCATTCCGATGCTGATCGCTGTATGGATCCACCCCACCCAAGAGAACCTTGAGTACGCGCGTAACATCCTGTTCCGCCAGACGATCCAGCGTTACGGAAACTCATGGCATCACTTCCAGGCACCGTGGTACTTCCTCGTAGTTATAGCTACGTCGTGGTTGCCAACGATCGCCCTTCTTCCCTGGGCGGGCCCAAGCCTCTACAAAGGGCTTTGTCGCTTTGACGAACGTCTATGGCTTCCGGTCGGCAGCCTCGCCCTGATCGTACTGTTCTTTTCAGTTCCTGCAGGAAAGCGGGACATGTACATCCTCCCCGGCCTGCCGATGCTGTGCTTGGCGCTCGCTGCGTCTCTTCCAGACATTGTCGGAAGAGTCGGAGTACGAAGATTGGCGACCGCGTTTGTCTCGCTCCTGGGTACGGCAACGGCGACCTTGGGGATATGGATGCTCGCTTCCAACCCTCGGTTCGAAGTGAAGCTTCTCACTGAGCGTGGCTCTAGTGAGGACTCGCACTCGATCGCCATCCTGGTCCTCCTCGCCTCGTTGCCCTTGCTGGTTGGTGCGGCTCTTTCACTTTCAGGCAGCGCCTGGAAGGGGCTGGTCACGGGGATGAGTGGTTTTTGGGTCGTCTACGGGCTTGCGGGTCCCAGCGTCCTGAACGAGGCAAGCTCATCCCGGGGGCTCATGGAACAGGTGAGCACACGCATCGGACCTTCGGCGCAACTGGGACTGGTCGGTTGGCGCGAGCAGCAATTGCTCATGTCGCAATCAGCCACGGCGGAGTTCGGCTTCAATCGGCCTGCTAGGCAGCAGCTTGCCATGGCATTGAGTTGGCAGCAGGAGCGCCAGGACGTGCGTTGGCTGCTCATTGAGGGGTCCGTGCTAGAGAACTGCGGTGATCGAAGGCCGGATCCATCCTTGCAGTTTGGAGTAGCCAATCGAAGAACCTGGTGGCTCATTCCGGCTGGAGCTCTATCGACATGCGAAACCTCAATTCGCTAGACCTCGCCGCCGCTTCCGAGTGTCGAGGGCGTCAGGTCCTTTGCACCTGTACTGCCCCTCTGAGCACCCCTTAAGTAGACCCGCGAGCACAGCGACTTCGGTTTGCACAGCGCCGGCGTACTCGCCATGAGCGCGTCTGCGGGTCCATCAAACGGAAAAACAAATGGACTACTTGAAAAAATGCTTCAGCCGGAGTGATCGGCAAGGCCGAGCTGTCTCAGATCCACTCGGTCGGCTTGGCAGGCATGTCAGGGGACCTCAGCTGGGGATCAGTACTCTGATCATCGTTGTGGCGTTGTACTTCACGTTGTTCCTCAACAACGCCTTCTTTGCAGAGGTCATCGCCAAGAGTGGTGTTGATGGAGCGGCCCGTGCGCTGCTTCTCTTGTCAACGGCAGCGATTCTTACCTCCTTGAACGTACTCTTTCTTGGGTTGTTGTGCACTCGATGGACGGTAAAGCCCGTCGTTTCCTTGCTTCTTGTCGTGTCCGCTGCTGCCGCCTACAACTCAGACAATTACAGCGTCTACTTCGATGCAAGCATGGTGCGAAACGTGCTGAAGACTGACAGCGCAGAGGCTGGCGAGCTGCTGACCTGGGGATTCTTCCTTGCGGTGTTGATGAAAGGCGTGTTTCCAGCCGTCGTGGCATGTACGGTTCGGATCCGGCGTCCCTCCAGTGTGGCGAGCGCCGTACTTGCTAGAGTCCTTCTGCTCGGCGTTTCTGTCGTGGTCATAACTGGCGCGGCCTTCGCCTCGTTCGACAACCTGTCCTCGCTCATGCGTAACCACAAGCCAGTCAGGTACTTGGCAACACCCGGAAACTATCTTGCTTCCATTGCCAAGGTTGTCCGAGAAGAGACGCGAGCCGAACGGGGTCCGATTCAGGTGGTCGGTCCGGACGCCAGAATGGAGCCCCATCCACCAGGTGCGAAGCCACACTTTCTGGTCATAGTCGTAGGCGAGACGGTTCGCGCGCAGAACTGGGGACTGAATGGATATAGCCGGCAGACAACGCCACAGCTGGCGGCATCGGACGTTGTCAACTTCTCGGACGTGACTGCCTGCGGGTCAAATACTGAAGTTTCCGTGCCTTGTATGTTCTCGGTGTATGGAAGGCGAGACTACGATCGAGACAAGATCAGGGGCTCAGAGTCGCTGCTTCATGTGCTTGAGCGAGCTGGCATCAAGACGTTATGGCGGGACAACCAGACAGGTTGTAAGGGGGTTTGCGCGGACCTGGCATTTGAGTCCTTCCGCGTGCCTATCAAGGATGGGTTGTGCGATGACCAAGCGTGCCGCGATGAGATCATGTTGCGGGGATTGCATGACGCGATCGATGACAATCCGGGTGATGTTGTGGTCGTTCTGCATCAGCTGGGGAACCACGGGCCGAGCTACTACAAGCGATATCCCGAGGGTCTGAGGAGGTTCACGCCTGACTGCCGCAATGCAGATCTGGGCAAGTGCACACGCCAGCAGATCGTCAATGCGTATGACAACGCAGTTCTTGCAACAGATGACTTCTTAGGAAAGGCCATCCGCATGCTTGAGCAGGATCAAAGCCATGACACTGGATTGATCTACGTATCCGACCACGGTGAGTCACTGGGCGAGGCGAACGTCTATCTCCACGGTCTCCCCTATGCCATTGCTCCCGACACTCAGATCAAAGTGCCCATGGTCATGTGGATGTCCGAGGGCATGAAGAGCAGCAACAACCTAGACCTTCAATGTGTCCGGGACCGATCAAAGCGGCCGGCCAGCCACGACAACCTCTTCCATTCTGTACTCGGCCTCATGCAGGTCCGGACGAAGTCGTTGGACGAAAGCCTGAATCTTTTCTCCGGTTGTTCCATCAACTCCGGGTCCACCCCATAACGGGCGACAACGAGCACGCTGCTGGAAGCGCCCAGCAGCGGCTCTTGGGGTCCTAAATTAAGGAAGCAACGCAGTGGCAGATATGTACGGTCATCGTCCGCGGAGCATTGCCCGCGTCTTCAAGGCGCTCCGCTGGTCCCTCCAAGGACTACGATCGGCTTGGCTGCATGAATCCTCGTTTCGACTCGAGGTTGTCGCGGCCGTGGTGGCACTACCGGCAGCGATTCTGCTGGGCCACTCAGCGGTAGAGCGAGCACTTCTAATGGGGAGCGTGCTGGCTGTGCTGGCCTTGGAGCTGCTGAACTCCGCCATCGAAGCGGTTATCGAACGCTACGGCCCAGAGATCCATGAGCTGGCGGGTCGCGCCAAAGACATGGGTTCGGGCGCTGTGTTCGTGGCTCTTTGCAACGTGGCGCTCATTTGGGCCCTGGTCCTGCTGGGTTGACCCTCTAGGCACCCTAACCTGAACAGGACCCGACAGCGCGTCCGGTGTCGTAACTGTAGTATTTCTATGTAATTGTATCCGTCCAGACGAGGTTGCTAGCCTTCCCCCATGCGTCGCTCTCTGCCCGCCATCCGTATGTACCTGATGCTGCTGCTTCTGGCGGTGTTCGTGGTCGTGCCCGTGGCTGAGGCATTGGCATGCGCGCAGGAGGCTCCAGCCACCGTAGGTGACATGCACGGCGTCTCAGGCGAATCGGACCAGGACCCCGGCAAGGGCAAGGATTCGTCTGGCGCCGATAACTGTGGCCATGGGCATTGCCACCATTCAACGGCAAGCCTGCCAACTGCCGGTCACGATGATCTGTTCGCCGATGGCCGGATCTCGCTGCACAGTACCAAGCACGCGGACGTCTACGCGTTCCGACTCGACGGTCCCATGCGCCCCCCCCGTATCTGATCTGGCTCTGCCCCGCACTTGCGGGTCGTTCGCTCAGATAATTTACGGGAGTTTTTATGTCGATTTTGACAGGCCGGTCGCTTTCAGCGACCGGGTTGGCTGTGGCTATTCTGTTGGCGTTGGTGCCAACCGGACATGTGGCTGCTCAAACTGCACCATCTTACGAATCGTTGCTTTCTCGCTTGGACCAGATGCCTGCGACCGTCCAGGGCGTCGCGCTGGCTGAGGCCGCCGAGGCGCGGGTACAACAGGCTCGGGCACTACCCAATCCAACGGTCTCCATCGAAGCGGAAAATGCATACGGCACGGGACCCTATAAAGGCTTTTCCAACGCTGACAGCATTGTCACGCTTTCCCAGCCATTGGAGATCTGGGGTCAACGAGGGGCCCGAGTGCGCGCCGCGCGTGCGGAGGCAGGCGCGGCAGGCTTACGGGGTGATCTGATGCGCAGTGACGCAGCCGGACGCTTGGCGGCAACATATGCCGAAGCAGAGGCTGCGTTGCGCCGTTATGAACTGGCCAGCGAAGCATTGGCGTTGATTGAACAGGACGCTAAGGCCGTGGCTGCGATGGTCAGCGAGGGCCGTGAGCCCAACCTGCGCGGTGTGCAGGCACGGAGCGAGGTCGCCAATGCGAAGGCAAGCCTGGATGAGGCCGAGGCCTACCGGGATGCGGCGCTTGCGCGCCTGGCCGGGGTGTCCTTGGTGGACAGTCCCCTGACCGACATCGGTGAAAGCCTGCTTGACCGCGTGCCCTCTCACCCAGTCGCTATTGAGGCACCCCCGCTTGCCGTTCGCATTGCACAGGCTGAAGCGGAGGCCTCCGGTCGCCTTATAGATGTCGAGCGCAAGCGTGCCTTGCCACAATTGAGTGCGTCCGTGGCTCAGACGCGCTTCCGCCAAGCAGGCGACCAGGCCTACAACGTGGGCATCAGCCTTTCGATCCCCCTATTTGACCGTAACCGCGGTGCGATCCAGGCCGCCTACGCGGAACAACGTGCTGCCGAAGCGGTTCTGGTTGCTCAGAAGCGTGACAGTGAAGCAGCCCGCTTGGGGGCAGTTGCGAGTCTCAAAGCATCCAACAGCCGCGCACGGGCCGCAGATGAGAGCGTACAAGCTGCAGACGAAGCCTATCGGCTGGCCCGCATCGGATTCGAGGCAGGTCGTATATCGCAATTGGAGCTGCGCAGCACGCGATCAACCCTGATCGCTGCTCGTGGCAGTGCTGTGGATGCCCGTCTTAGCCGGGTGGCAGCAGAAATCGACCTCGCCCGCCTTGAAGGGCGCGAACCGTTTGTGGAGGCAAAATGAACAAGTACGGAAACAAAACGCTCATCGGAGCGACGCTGTTGGCTACCTTGCTGATGACCGGCGGGCTGACCGCATGCAGTGGCGGTGCCCAGGAGGATGCTAAATCCAGTGGTGCCCAGGCAGAGAAGCCGGCTGGCAAGGATGACGGTCACGACGATCACGCAGCTGACGCCAAGCCGGGCTCCGCAGAGGCGCACAGTGAGGGTTATGGCGATGGCGATCACGGCGAAGAGGAGGCCGAGGAAGGTGTAGTCAAGCTGACCCCTGACCAGATCAAGGCTTCTGGCATCGGCGTGGTGGCTGTCGGGCGCGGCGGTGGCGCATCGACCCGCCTAGCTGGGCGCGTCGAGCCGGCCATCGGGGGGCGTGCTGCGATCGCATCAACGGTCACCGGCCGCGTTGAACGCGTGCTTGTTGCACCTGGTACGGCCGTCAAGAGCAACCAGCCCCTGGTGATCGTTGTTAGTGGAGAAGCCGCGACGTTCAAGGCCGCCGCTACTGTCGCAGCGGCGGAGGCCGAAGCCATCCGCCTGGCCTACGGCCGCGATAAATCCCTTGTCGAGCAAGGCGTAGTGGCACGCCAGGAGCTGGAGGCGTCGCGTGCGCGATCTTTGGCCGCGGATGCTGCCGCTAGTGCTGCACGTGCGCAGGTTGCGGCCAGCGGGTCTCCGGACAGTTCCGGCCGGGTGACCATCTCGAGTCCTGTCGCTGGCTTGGTTGGCAACGTCCAAGTGACGCCCGGTGGCGTCGTCTCAGCTGGGACGCTTGTTGCGGAGGTTTCCAATCCCGACATGAATGAACTCGTATTCACTGCACCGCCAGCACTGGCCACTCTCGCGGTGCCCGGAATGAAGCTGGAAGTGACTGGCCCGGGCGGAAGCTTCGAAGCTGAGGTCATTGCCGCCGCTGCGAATGTGATGCAGCAGGGCGGCACCGCGACCATTCGCGCCAAACCAATTTCGGAGAAGTTGCCACCGGCCGGCTCCCCCGTTTCGGCCGTCATCATCGCCGATGGCGCCGCCGGAGGCATGAGCGTGCCGGCAGATGCGGTCCAAAGCGTTGATGGCAGAAGTGTTGTCTTCGTTGCCGTCGAGGGTGGTTTCAAGGCAACGCCGGTACTCGCTGGCCGTCGTGCAGGTAATCGAATCGAAATCCTTAACGGCCTGATGGGTAGTGAGCGCCTCGTAGGCGCCAATGCCTTCCTGCTCAAGGCCGAACTGGCCAAGGGTGAAGCCGAGCACGGCCACTAAGGGAACTCATACACCATGTTCAAGATCATCATTGAAGCAGCGGTCAAGTTCCGCTGGCTCGTGGTGTTTCTGGCTGCATTGATTGCCTGCTTTGGCTTGTTCCAACTGAGCAAGCTGCCAGTCGATGCTGTACCAGATATCACCAACCGCCAAGTTCAGATCAATACCATCGCACCTGCCCTTACTCCGGAGCAGATTGAACGCCAGGTTACCTATCCTCTGGAAACGGCCTTGGCCGGAATCCCGGGTCTGAACACCACTCGTTCCCTGTCACGCAATGGCTTCTCTCAGGTCACGGCGATCTTTACTGATCAGACCGACATCTATTTCGCCCGCCAGCAGGTGGCAGAGCGGATGCGGGAGGCTGCCGGAGATCTGCCCGAGGGCGTGTCCCCCATGCTCTCCCCGGTTACAACCGGGCTGGGCGAGGTTCTCATGTGGACGGTGGACTTCAAGCCATTTGACCCCAAGAAGCTAGCCAAGCCCGGCCAGGCTGGCTGGCAAGAAGGTGAGGTTTACCTGACACCAGAGGGCGATCGACTTGGAACCGCCCAGGAGCGCGCAACGTACCTGCGTACTGTCCAGGACTGGATCATCGCACCACAGATGCGCTCCAGCCCCGGCCTGGCCGGTGTTGATACGGTAGGTGGCTACGTCAAGGAATACGGCATCTACCCCGACAGCGCTCGACTGGCGGCATACAACCTGGGTCTGGCCGATTTGGTCCAAGCTCTGGAACGCTCCAACGTCCAGGCTGGTGCCGGTTTCGTCCAGCGTGCGGGCGAAGGGCTGGTCGTTCGGGCCGACGGCCTTGCCCTGACGACCGACGACCTGGCTCAGTCGCCGGTTGCCACCAAGGACGGCGTGGTGATCCGGGTGGCCGATGTTGCCGAGGTCGGGATGGGGCGCGCCCCACGGCTTGGTGCAGCTAGCCGAAACGGTCATGAGGCAGTACTGGGCACGGCACTCATGATCGCTGGCGGCAACAGCCGCACCGTCGCTCAAGCTGCTGCTGAGCGTCTGGCACAGGTCAATGAATCCCTACCCGCCGAGATCTTCGCAGAGCCAGTGCTGGACCGTAGTGTGCTGGTTAACTCCACTGTCAAGACTGTCGCCAAGAACCTAACCGAAGGTGCCCTGCTGGTCGTCGTTGTGCTGTTCCTGCTGCTAGGCAACCTGCGTGCGGCAGCCATCACCGCCTTGGTTATTCCGCTGTCGTTCCTGTTCGCTGTTATCGGCATGAACAAGTTCGGTATCAGCGGCAACCTGATGAGCTTGGGAGCGCTGGACTTCGGCATCCTTGTAGATGGCGCGGTAATTGTGATCGAGTCCACCCTGCTGATGCTTGGGAAGCGGCGTGCCGAACTTGGCCGACCCCTCAATGCAATGGAGCGACTGCGTGTGGCCGCCGACTCGGCGAGGAAGATGGCGCGTCCTGCAGCGTTCGGCCAGGTGATCATCCTGTTGGTCTTCGCACCGATCCTTACGTTGGAAGGTGTGGAAGGCAAGACCTTCCACCCGATGGCCGCCACCTTCATGCTCGCCCTCGTTGGCGCGTTCATCTTCTCCTTTACCTTCGTACCGGCGATGGCTGCCCTGCTGGTCAGGGAACCCAAGCTCCATGCGAAGAAGGAGGGACACGAGGGCGACCAGGACGAAGAACATGAGACAGCAATCATCCGCGTCCTGCGCGGCCGTATTGAACCGGCGATCCAAGCGGCGATTCGTAGGCCCAAGGCAGTGTTCGCTAGCGCCCTTTTGATGCTCGGGATGGGCGTGGTCGGCTTTACGATGCTGGGTCGTGAGTTCATGCCAACCCTTGATGAGGGAAACCTCGCCATGCAGGCATTGCGTGTGCCATCGACGTCGCTTGAGCAATCGTTGGCTATGCAGTTGGCGCTGGAGAAGGCCATTGCTGCTGAACCAGAGGTCGTGACGGTCTTCTCGCGGACCGGTACCGCAGAAGCAGCTATCGACCCCATGCCGACCAACATCTCCGACAGTGTGATCGTACTTAAGCCAAGAAAGGAGTGGCCTGACTCTTCCCTGAGCAAGGAGGATCTGATTGCGAGGTTTGAAAAGATCGCCGCCTCGCAGATAGGCAACAGCTTTGAATTCAGCCAGCCCATCGAGCTGCGCTTCAATGAGCTGATCTCAGGTGTACGTACGGACTTGGCCGTCATGATCTACGGCGACAACTTCGAGCAACTGCAAGCTGTTGCCGACCAGATCGCGCTGAAGCTAAGAAACGTTCAGGGCTCGGCAGATGTCCGTGTTGAGCAGATTTCCGGCCTACCCACCCTCAATGTGGCGATCGATCATCTTGCAGCTGCGCAGTATGGCCTCACGGCGGCGGACGTAAGCGACGCGCTTTCAACCGGTATTGGCGGCGCCGCGGCAGGCAAGATCTTCGAGGGTGACCGCCGGTTCGATGTTGTTGTTCGCCTCAGCGACGACGCACGCAATGACCCCGATCAGCTCGCATCGCTGCCGATTGCAACGCCTACTGGGGGCATCGTCCCGCTCTCCTCTGTCGCACGCATCGAGATCAGCGAGGGGCCGAACCAGATCAGTCGAAACAACGGAAGCCGCCGTGTCGTGGTGCAGGCAAATGTTCGCGGTCGTGACTTGGGCGGGTTTGTGGGAGAGGCCCAGGCGGCGGTGAAGGACGTACAGCTTCCACCGGGCGCGCACATGACGTGGGGCGGTCAGTTCGAGAACTTGCAGCGGGCTGAAAAGCGACTCATGACAGTTGTTCCGATTGTCTTCCTGCTGATCGGCAGCCTCCTGTTCATGGCATTGGGCAGTGCAAAGGAGGCGGGTTTGGTGTTCACCTGCGTCCCGCTTGCCCTAGTTGGCGGAATTCTCGCATTGCTGGTGCGTGGTATGCCGTTCTCGGTATCGGCCGCTGTCGGATTCATCGCTGTATCGGGTGTTGCGACGCTGAACGGATTGGTGCTCATGCAAGCCATCAGAGAGAGGCTTGATGCTGGTGACAGTCCACTGATCGCGGCAATGAACGGCGCCGGCAGCCGAATTCGCGCTGTCGTGACCACCGCGCTGGTGGCGATCGTCGGCTTCATTCCTATGGCCATTGCCAGTGGGTCTGGCGCTGAGGTGCAGAAGCCTCTCGCGACGGTGGTCATTGGCGGCCTGTTGACCGCCACAGTGCTCACACTGCTTGTGCTGCCGACATTTGCGGGCCGTTTGTCCAAGCCAGATCCCAAAGGGCAACCGGAAACTGCCCACTGATTGATGGAATGTTTGGGTCCGGCAGCGCATCTGCCTGCCGGACTTCCCGATCCATTCTTATGACGTTGGAGGGAACACATGAACCTGACCACAGAAATCGAACTGCCGCTACTACTCCCAGGCGTCGCTCGCGACGACAGCTGCGTGCAGAGGCTGGTCGATGGCCTTGAGGAAATGAACGGAGTATCGCGCGTGCACGCGTGCGAGGGTGGCGAGGGAGCTCTCGGAATGCTCTGCATTCATTACAACCCCGAGATCGTCTCGCTTCAGCGAGTGCGAGAGGTGGCGGCATCCATGGGCGTTGAGTTGGGTGATCGGTATGGCCACCTTTTCTTGGAGCTTGGTTCGGCCGTTCACGCACGAAAGGCAAGGACAATTGCGGCGCAAGTGCAGGCCGTACCAGGCGTCATTGAAGCCACCACCAGCCCAGCTGGCGGCATAAGTATCGAGTACGAGAGAGCCAAGACAGGCGAGGCGGAGCTGAGAGCGAAGCTTGACGCGCTGGGTGTAGCGCAAGAGCCACCGAGTCCGAGGGGAGATTTGAAGGATCAGCACGAAGGACACGATCACAAGGACGGACAGGACCCCGGTCATTCCCACGGGGGCCTCCTGGGTGGCAATAGTGAGCTGATCTTCTCACTTGCTTGCGGCCTGCTCCTGATCGTGGGATTTGCGATTGAAAAGCTTGGGTTGACCCAAACGCCCTGGATTCCCACAGCGTTTTACGTAGCAGCCTACGTCTTTGGCGGCTGGTTCACGCTTGGCGAGGCGATCGGGAATATCAAGCTAAAGCGCTTTGAGATCGATACGCTGATGCTGGTTGCAGCGGCAGGCGCAGCCGCGCTCGGCGCATGGGCCGAAGGCGCTTTGCTTCTGTTCCTCTTCAGTCTCGGTCACGCCCTTGAACATTACGCGATGGGCCGGGCGAAGCGTGCGATCGAAGCTCTCGCCAAGCTTGCCCCTGAGACCGCCAAGGTACTGAGGGATGGACGGGTGGTTGAAGTCCGGGTTGAAGCCTTGATACCTGGAGACGTCGTGGTCGTACGTCCCAATGACCGGATGCCGGCGGACGGATTCGTTATCAAAGGGGCTAGCAGCGTTGACCAAGCCCCTGTCACCGGGGAAAGCATCCCGGTCGATAAGCTGGCAGTCAGTGACCCTGCCCTGGCACGGGTTCGGTCTGATTCGGTGGCAATGGAGTCACGTGTTTTCGCCGGCACTATCAATGGCTCTGGCGCCTTGGAGGTTGAAGTCACGCGTAGATCAGGGGAATCCGCCCTCGCTCGCGTCGTCAAGATGGTAAGTGAGGCTGAGACGAGGAAGTCGCCCACGCAGCGCTTTACGGACAAGTTCGAGAGAGTGTTCGTTCCTGCGGTATTGATTCTGGCTGCACTCCTTCTCTTCTCCTGGGTTGTGGTTGATGAGCCATTCCGTGACAGCTTCTATCGTGCTATGGCAGTTTTGGTAGCAGCGAGCCCCTGCGCACTGGCCATAGCCACGCCAAGTGCTGTTCTGGCGGGGATCGCAAGAGCCGCACGTGGTGGTGTACTCATCAAAGGTGGAGCGCCGCTCGAAGAGTTAGGAATGATCCGCGCCATCGCGTTTGACAAGACCGGAACGCTCACCCAAGGCAAGCCGCGCATCACCGATATCAAGGTCATGCAGGGGGCAACGGAGAAAGAGTTGCTCCAAATTGCGGTGGCCGTAGAGGCCCTCAGTGACCACCCGTTAGCTGCAGCCATCGTTCGCGACGGGAGCGCTCGACTGGGCGACATCCAGGTGACGGGCGCGACGGATCTTACGAACTTTGCGGGGAGCGGCGTTCAGGCAAAAGTGAACGGCATCAGCGCCTGGATCGGAAAAGCAGAGATGTTCGGTAACGGTAGCATTGGAGCTCTCACCACTGACGCGCAGTCTGCTATCGATGTACTGCGCGAAGCTGGGAGAACGACCATGGCGGTTCGCCTGGGCGACCGGGACCTGGGCATCATCGGGCTGATGGACACGCCGCGCCCAGAGGCACGTGAGGCATTGGAAAAGTTACGGAGCTTGGGCATCCAGCGGATGATCATGATCTCCGGTGACCATCAGACTGTTGCCCAAGCTGTAGCAAGGGACGTCGGTTTGGACGAGGCATGGGGCAATCTCATGCCCGACGATAAGGTAAAGGCGATCCGTCAATTAAAAGAGACGGAGCGGGTGGCGATGGTGGGCGACGGCGTAAATGACGCACCTGCAATGGCCAGTGCAAGTGTGGGTATTGCGATGGGAGCGGCCTCTTCCGATGTCGCGCTGGAGACTGCTGATGTTGCCCTCATGTCCGAGGACCTGAAACAGGTTGCCTTCGCTGTGGAGCTCAGTCGTCGCACCCGAGGGGTGATCCGTCAGAACGTCTATGTCAGCCTTGGCGTTGTCGCACTGCTCGTTCCAGCCACAATCATGGGTCTTGGCATTGGTCCCGCCGTAGCCGTGCACGAGGGCTCGACGTTGCTGGTGGTGTTCAATGCCCTTCGGCTTCTCGGCTACCGTCAGTCCTGACATGCGCCTTCTTGTCATTGACCGTGATCTCCGGGTTGCCAAGGCGATTTTCGAGTATTTCGAGTGCAGGGGGCATCAGCTCGATGCTGCGGGAGACGGCGTCACAGGGCTGCACCTTGCAGTGTCTAATACCTATGACGCAGTCGTCTTGGATTGGACGTTGCCGCGTATCGAAGGCCCTGATCTGATCAGCAAGCTGCGGTCTGAGCATGGTGTATCGGTACCAGTTCTGATGCTTACTGAGAGGCGGGAGCTGTCCGATAAAATTCGTGCCTTCCGTTCTGGGGCGGATGACTATGTAACCAAGCCATTTGACATCCCGGAATTGGAAGTCCGGCTTCAGGCGATAGTGAACCGCGCCCAAGGGCGTCCGGCCACCAGACGGCTGACAGTCGGTGGCCTTACTCTCGATCTGGCAACGTTGATAGCGACCAGGGAAGGAAGGCAGCTGCGGCTCTACCCTGGATCCCGAAAGTTGCTACAAGTTCTGATGCGGGCGAGCCCTTCGGCTGTGAGTCGCCAAGAGCTGGAGCACGCTTTATGGGGGGACGATCCGCCAGATCGGGACCTGCTCCGATCTCATATGTCCGCCCTCAGACGAAGCGTTGATGGGGGGTTCGACGAGAGGTTGATACATACGCTGCCACGCTTTGGCTATCGATTGGGGGCCGAGATGATCGTTTCGGGCTCGCCAAGAAGAGCCTGCACGTCGGATGTAGCAGCTCTATGCGAAAAGTAAGCCAAGCTGTATGGCCTATCGTGTCGTTCCTTGCGATGGCCACCTGGGGCGTGGTGGCTATGGAGCCTTTCGCGCCGGGACCGGAGGAGAGGATGCTCTGGATCCCAGCCTGTATCACGCTATCCAGCATGGCCGCAATGACGGTGGCTAGCCTTATTCAGGACATGTTTGCATTAGCCCGAAGAAGTTGGGGGCAGTTCCTGAGGAGATATCCCAGCGTGTGCCTTGAGGCACTGGTCTTGTTGGCGGCTCCATTCCTTCTTTACACGCAGCAGTCTGGTTGCCAGCTTCTGTGCCCCGCATTAACGGCAAGCCTTTTACTGATTCTTCTGTCGGCTGTAGAAACGCTTTCCACCTCGGTTGTCTTCAGGGTTCGCACTTCGCCGACGTCGTTGATAATGCTGGCGCATTCCGGTGCAGGCATGTTTGCGACGTATATGTTTACCAAGGGGCTGAAGGTTACCTCGCCCATTAGTCATTTCTGGTTCTTTGGCTCCGTCCTTATGAGTGGCGTGCTGTCTTTTCTCATTGCTCGGTTCTGGACCAACCTGCTCAGAGGTGCGACGGTGGGGTATTCAACTGTAGTTGAAAGGATCATTAGGACCTTCAGCGCGGAACCGTCTGCTGCCCAGTGGATTACAAGGCATGTGGTGACAGGGGGTAGGAAGCAGAAGGCAGCGAAAGGCCGATGCAGAACCATAAAACGCAAAAAGTAGCCAGACGTACGTCTCATCTGACGGCGTAACGGATGGCTCTCGTGAGGGCCGTTTAGCCGCCTGAGCCTTTTTTCTGCTTTCATCAACTGCGACCAATTATCATGGGCACAAAGGTTCTCATTGGACCGGCCAAGATTTCGTAGACATCTCAGAGCCATAAGCAATGGAAGCCAGAGAGGTGTCTATGGCGAGCAAGCAGTACACGGATGAGTTCAATGCCGAAGCGGTCAAGCAGGTTACCCAAAGGGGCTTTGCTGTAGCCGAGGTTGCCAAGCGGCTGGGGGTCTCATCCCACAGCCTTTACCAATGGCTCCGCAAGGCCAAGAGCGAGGCCTTGGCGGGCACACCAGAGGGGTCGATGTTGCCCACGCCCAAGGACTCAGCCGAGGTGCGTCGGTTGAAGGCCGAGGTGAAACGTCTGACTGAGGAGCGCGATCACTCCAATTAGAGAAGACATATGAAAATGCTGTCCCTTACACTTGGCACGCTTTCGGCGCTAGGCCTCCAGAGCAACGCAGATGCTGCAGGCGTCTCGGGCGCGACGACGTCGTTCCAGCAGATACGCAATGCCACGGCTAAGATTACGTATGGCGAAACCGTATTGCTGGTGGACCCTATGCTGGCCTCTAAAGGCGCCTATCCAGGCTTCCCGGAAACGTATCGCAATGAATTGCGCAACCCGACCGTCGAACTTCCCTTCGACACCGGTCAGGTGCTCAAGGGAGTGGATGCGGTGCTTGTGACACATACCCACTTGGATCATTGGGATCCCGCCGCTGAGTCGCTGATTCCGAAGCAGATGCCCGTATTCGTCCAAAACGAAGTTGACGCTAAGCTGCTGAGGGATAAGGGTTTCAAAGACGTCCGGATCCTGCGTCCGCGCGAAATTTTTGGCGGAGTGGCTATCTCCCGCACTGTGACTCAGCACGGCTCGGATTCAATGTACGCGATTGAGTCGCTGGCGAAGAGACTTGGCAGTGTTATGGGTTTGGTCTTTGAAAAGGCTGGTTCACCAACGATCTACCTTGCTGCTGATACCGTCTGGACGAATGAAGTACAGGATACGATCAATCGCTATAAACCGGATGTTATCGTCCTCAACACTGGCGATGCTCGCATCACGGGTTTTGATACGGGGATCATCATGAGTTCTGGGGATACACTTAGGGCGCACACGCTCGCCCCTAATGCGAAGATTGTGTCCGTGCATATGGATGCCGTGAACCACGCGACTGTCTCCCGCGCCGACCTGCGGCAGTACGTTATCGAAAATTCGCTCCAAGGCAGCGTCTTGATTCCTGAAGATGGTGAAACGCTCAAGTTTTGACCCCGCCACCTCTGGCGATGATGCGTTAGCGTTGGCCGCTGCAGCTGGATGGATCCTCTGCGTATGGGGCAGGGCGATAGCTTTGATTTTGCGCCGGCTCGAAGAAATAAGGCCGGCCACGGGATCAAGCTACTGCACATCTCGATAAATTCGGTAGACCAGCGGCGACCTCTAACGCAGGGGATGAGCTGAATGCTCAACGTGAGTATTGGCACATCATCGCCAAAGCCGGCCAGCGAATGGCATGCCTACTTGATCCAGATCCGGGCGCCGCCCTCCAGCTCAACGCAGTCGGGAGTCTCGACGGCATCGACCAGCGTGATCCATTTGAAGAGCTGCAATTCGACGCTGGGGATCCTGTTCACCTGGGCGTTGCTCATCATGGATCAGGTACCTCACGGGTCTATTGCGGCGAGTGGGATCCGGGGCAGGACTGCACCCTGCCCCGCTTGCGGATGATCGGGCTGGCCTAGCTAATCGCACCGGTCATCGGCCTACCCCGAGCGCGCCTTGCGGACCGGTTTTGCCTTGGTTCGCGCGGGCGCTGCCGGCGGTGTGAGTGCAGCGCGCACTTGCTCGGGCAGATCGCCCAAGCGCTCAAGCTGGCTGGCATAGGCGCTTGCCAGCGCGCTCTGGATGTCCCGGTCGCGCAGTGCCTGGGCGGTGGTCTGTTCAGCCTGCTGGCGGGCCGCGCTTAGGTTGCTGAGCTCACGCTGGTGCTGAAGGGATTGCGCGGTGACGCTGTGCTGGAGCTGCTGCAGCGCCTGGCGTGCCCGGTCCACCTCGGTCAGTGCGCGGTCTTCGGTGGCGCGGAGATGCGCCAGCAGCTCATCGCGCTCGGCGGTGTGCTGGTCGGCCTTCTGCGCCAGCTCGGCGCGCAGCGCGGCCACCTGTTCCTCCAGGAGTTCGTTGCGCGTGGAAGTGCCGTCGCGTTGGCGGCGCAGGTCGTCGCGCTCGTCGTGCAGCTGGCGCAACTGTTCGCGCAGGGCGGCGGCGCTGGTCTCAGCCGTACGGGCCTCGTGCTGGGCTTGAGTCAGCCGCTCCAGCGCTTGGGTGCGCTCATGCGCCAGCACGTCCTGCTGGCTGGCCACGGCGGCCTGCGCCGCGTGCAAATCGGCGCGTTCGCCAACCACCAAGGCCTGCGCGTGGTCGGCGGCGGCCTCTAGGGCGGCGGCCCAGCAGCGCTGCGCCAACGCGTCCACCTCCGTCGGCACGTCCGGGCGGCCCTGCTCGCGGGCGCGCTGCCGCAGGCGTGCGCCGACGCTGGCCCACCAGCTGTCCAAGTGACGGGTCACGGTATTGGGTGAACCGGTGCCCAGGTGGGCGCGGATGCGTTCCACCGTGGGGCGATCGCCTCCGGCGATGAGGTCGTCGGCGGCCTGATGGACGTCCAGCTCAGTGAGGCCCCGGGCCATAAACATGTCTCCAGCTGCGAAAAAGAACGAATCCGAGCGGTACATCCGATAATGTAGAATTATCGGATGTATCGACGCCAGCGTGTAGTGAGAGGTACATAGTACATATGAAAAACATCACTTCCATTACCGTTGATCGGAGTGTCGCCCTGCCCGATCCGGCCCGGCTGTCGGCGCAGGCCGCTACCGCCGCTGACCAGATCCTGGCGGCGGCGCACAGCGCCAATACCACCCGCAGTTACCGTACCGCCCTGCGCTACTGGGCCGGCTGGTACCAAGGCCGCTACGCTCAGCCGCTACGCCTGCCGCTGCCGTCGGCAACCGTGGTGCAATTCATCGTCGACCACGTGGCGCGCGACACCGCCGAGGGTGTGCGCTGGGAGTTGCCGGCCGCGCTGGACCAGGCGCTGGTGGCGGCCAAGTTGAAGAGCCGCCCTGGCCCGTGGCGGTTGGCCACCCTCACCCACCGCGTCTCGGTGCTGAGCAAGGTCCATCAGCTGCAGCACTTGGCCAATCCCCTCGACAGCGTCGAGGTGCGCCAGCTGCTGGTCAGCGCCCGCCGGACTGCGCATAAGCGTGGGGAGCGCCCACGCAAAAAGGCAGCGATCACACGGCTCGAGCTGCATGCGCTGCTGGCCACCTGCGGCCCCGGCTTGGCAGGCCTGCGCGATCGCGCCCTGCTCTACTTCGGCTTTTCCACTGGCGGTCGCCGTCGCAGCGAGGTGGCGGCAGCGACCCTGGCGCATCTGCGTGCCCTGCCCGAAGGCGGTTTTGTCTACCACCTGGACCAGGCTAAGACGAGGGCTGGCAGGGAATCGTTACGAGCACGGCCAGATCTTCGCTAACCGATTGATGGATCGCTGAATTCTACCCTCGGCCGCACTTCCAGGCTCGGCCCCCCGGGAAGCTGTGGCACCATTCAATCATGGCCACCACGTACTACTTCTTGGACACCGAGTGGGCCGATGTAACGGGCAGCGAGCTGGTGAGTCTGGCGCTGGTGAACGAAGGTGGAGACCGCCTTTTCTACGCTGAGCGAGCCAGCCTGCCCGAGGCTCCCACCGACTTCGTTCGTCAGAGCGTCTACCCGCTGCTCGACCGCGGCGACGCAGCCCTGCCGGATGCCGTCCTGACTACCGAGCTGCGCGCCTTCCTCAGCGAGACCGACGCGCTGGCGGTGATGGCGGATTTCCCGAACGATCTCCAGCTGCTGCGGTATGCACTGGATGGTTTTGAGCTACCCGATGACCAGGTTGCCGCATGCGGACCCCGGCCGGCCCCGGTCATGACATGCATGTCGAAGGAAGGCCTTCCTGGGCTGCTGGTCGAGGACTGGTTCGCAGCCCATCCGGAACATAGGGCCAGGCGCCACCATGCGTTGGTGGACGCGCAGGCCTTGCGGATGGCCTGGCTGGTGGCGACCGGCCGGATCTCTGCTCCGGCGTGGGCCCACTCCTACCGCCGCGCCCGGGGATAGCGGCATAGCGTCCATCCCCGGTATGCTTGCCCCATGAACCGCCTGAGCCAGCTCGACCCTCGAATACCGGCGTGATCGCATCGATCGATCACGCCCCTGTTGCTCATGTTGGTCAGAGGGCCGGCCTTATACCCCGGTGAGAGCACGCGCCAGATAAGCGCGTACACGTCGGTTCGATTCCGACCAGGGGCACCACCGTCAACGACGGAAAAATGCTTCTACTTGAGGGTCGGCAGGGATTCGTGAGAAAAACAGCCGAATCGGCTCTATCGCCATGATTCAACGAGGAAACACCCCTCGACGTCAACAGTTCGTGGATTACAGAGCTAGGCTTGATCGAACCAGAAGTCGCGTGACAGAGGCATTGCGGAAGTACTGCTCAGGCACGCGTGCCCTTCTTGAATATTGGATTCAAGAGTTTCCACGCTCCTGACCCAACGGAAACCCTCAACAAGAAGGCTCCGACAGTCGCCTGACCCATTGCAGTAGTTCCTAGTGCGGGATCGTCCGTCCAGCGTCGACGTCGGCCAAACCCTCGCGGGTCTGCCGATCCTTCTCCTCCTCGGTCAATTCCGGTATGTGATCGCCGCCGTGCTCCCTTCTGAGGCCGACACGCCAGCCGCCCCGGCCGCATCCCCCTGCTGCGGCGGATGCCACCGCTGAGTCCGCGCGATGGCTTGATCGTGATCAATGCCAGTCGGCCCCAAGAGGGCTAGACTGGCAATTATGAGAGCTCGCACGTCCCCTGCCCTGATCTGCCCAGCGTCCGCAGGCGCTGCTTCGGGCGTGCGGGAGCTGTCATGGTGAAGCTGCTGAGGCGATGGCGGCGACCCCGTCCTCGTGCCCGACTGGCATGGCTGGGACTGTGGGCGCTGCTGCTGCAACAACTGGCGCTGGTGGCCTACGCCTGTCCGCTGGAATCGGTGGATGCTGGACAAGCGACCCTGATGGTCGGTTGCGAAGAGATGTCCGCGCCGGATCCCGATGCTCCGGCGTTGTGCGACCAGCATTGCCAGCGCGATCACATCGCCACGGCCGATGCGAAGGCCCCTCAAGTGCCTTACCAGCCCGCGCTGGCCGCCTCCGCGCTCGTGCAGGCTCTGTTGCCACCGGTACACGCACGTTCTATCGGGATGTTCCGGTGTGCGTGTCCGATCCGCCCCCCCTGCAGCGCTTCTGTAGCCTGCTGATTTAAGCCCCTCCTGGATTGACCCGTGCTCGTGCTGCTTGTGTTGCAGCACGCTCGTTGTCGTTTGTCCGGAGGTCTTATGGAGATGTCCTTCTTTCTGCGTGCAAGACGCAGGATGGCGTGCGGGGTGTTGTTTGCCCTGGCGCTCAGTGGTCCTGTGGTGGCGGCACCGCCCGCTATCCCGATCAGCTATCCCGAAGCACTACAACAAGCGCTTGCTAACGCCCCTACCCTGCAGGTGCGCCGATCCCAGATCGATGCAAGTACCGAAGAAGCCGCGCGTGCCGGCGCGTTGCCCGATCCACGTCTGATCGTGGGGCTGGCGAACTGGCCCGTCAGCGGACCCGATGCCTTCAGTCTGCGGGCAGACGAGATGACCACCCAGCAAGTCGGGCTGATGCAGGAGTTTCCTGCCCGTGCGAAACGACGTGCCGAGCAAGCGCTGGCTCAAGCGACGCTGGCACAAGCGCGCTCACTGTCGATGGTCGAACAGCAGATGGTGGTCCAAGCGGCCGCGCAGGCCTGGATCGAGCTGCGGAGTACGCAGCAAGCCGTAGATGCGTTGGAAGGTTTGCGCGAGCCGGCGCGCATAGCCGAGCGTGCGGCGCGTGCTCGCTTGGCAGGTGGCACGGCCGGGGCCAGTGACGTGCTTGCCGCCCAGGCCGTCCTACTGCAGTTGGACAATCGCCTGGAGCAGGTACATGCGGAGCACGCCGCGGCGCAGGCCGGCCTGGCGCGGTGGTTGGGTATTGCACCAGAGGCGATCTTGGCCAGTGGTACGGCGCCGGATTTTTCGCAGTTGCCATTGGAGCCCACCCAACTGCTGGCCAACCTGGACCAGCACACACCACTACTGGGCTGGGAGGCACGCCAGAGCTTAGCCCAGGCCCAGGTGGATGCGGCCGTGGCCGAAACCCGCCCGGATTGGAGTGTGGAGCTCACCTACGGACGTCGCGAGCGCGCACTCGACGGCATGGCGCGCAGCGACATGCTCATGGTGGAAGTGGGCGTGGGCCTGCCGCTGTTCCAGAAGAACCGCCAAGCACGAGGCATCGTGGCACGACGGGCTGAGCTGGAGGCGGTGTCCGCAGAGCGCGATGAGGCCCGGCGCATCCAAGCCGAGTCGGTGCAACGCGCGATGGCGCGATGGCGCGGGTTAACCGGCCAGTTGGAGCGTCAGAACACGCAGAGCCTGCCTTTGGCGCGCGATCGCGCACGCACGGCGTTGGCCGCCTACGGCGCCGGTGCCGACCTGCAGCCGTGGCTGGAAGCGCGGCGCGATGAGATCGAATTGCAACTGGAGAACGCCCGTCTGCTGGGCGAACAGGGCCGTGCCTGGGCGGCACTGGCCTATCTGCTGCCCCATGAGGAGAACACGCCATGACCCCGACCAAGACGCGTCTCACACAGCTCGCCGTGGCCCTCGGGTTGCTGGCGCTCGGCTTTGCCAGCGGCTACGCCTGGATGACTCGAACCTCTGATTCCACCCCGCCCACCGGCACGAGCGGCGCAGGTCAAGCGCGCAAGGTGTTGTACTGGTACGACCCCATGGCGCCGGAGCAGCGATTCGACAAGCCGGGCAAATCTCCGTTCATGGATATGAAGTTGCTGCCCAAATACGCAGATGAGGCCATGGGCGGCGGAACGCAGATCAATCCGCGCCTGCAGCAGAACGTGGGCATACGCACTCAGGAAGTGACGGTAGAGTCACTAGGGACTGCTGTACGCGTGCCGGGCACACTGACGAGGGATCTGACCCAGGAAACCGTGGTCAGTGCGCGCACGGAAGGCTTGATCACCCAAGTGCAGGTAAAGGCGCCGTTTACCGAGGTTCGTCGTGGTCAAGCGCTGGCCACCGTGCAGGCCCCGGCATGGAACGCGGCCATCGCCGAAGCACATACCCTGAGCCAAGCTCAGTCCGCGAGCGCGCGTGAGCTACAGGGTGCCGCGCAACAACGGTTGCGTTCGTTGGGTGTTCCTTCTGGCGCCTCGGCCAGAAGTGGCGTCGTGCTTGGCGCAGACCACAGTGGTGTCGTGACCGAGATCCTGGCACGCGAGGGGCAGACGGTGATACCCGGTACGCCACTGTTCAAGATCAATGGGCTGGACACGCTGTGGCTGGAGGCCTCGGTGCCCCAGGCAGCGCTGGGCACCTTGCGGCTGGGGACCTCAGTGCAGGCCACGGTCAATGCATGGCCGGCAGAGCGCTTTGGCGGACAGATCCAGGCGTTGCTTCCCCAGGTCGACATGGCTAGTCGCACGCAGCGGGCGCGAATTGTGCTGCGCAACCCGCAGCGTCGGCTGGTGCCGGGCATGTTCGCCGAGGTTCTGGTGCAGCCCGATGCGAGCAGGCCTTGCCAGTCGTTCCCACGGAGGCGCTGATTGCCACCGGGCGGGACAGCCGGGTCATCGTGCAGGATCCGGACGGGAGCTTCCGGCCAGTGCGGGTGAGTGCCGGACGTAGCGTGCAAGGGCGCACGCAGATCGTGGCAGGCTTGGCCGGTGGTGAACGCGTGGTGGTCTCGGGTCAGTTCCTGCTCGACTCTGAAGCCAATCTCTCCGGTGCGTTGGAGCGCCTGGGCGCTGCACAACCTACAAGCCCTGCCAGCGCATCAGGTGTACACGAGCGCCATGACGCCGGGCACGACGCACGCACTGTCGTGCCGTCACCGTCCAGACAGCCTGCGCCTGTCGCGCCAGAGACCTCCACCTCCACGCCGCCACGCTGCCCGGTGCAGTACTGGTATGACCCGATGGTGCCGGAGAAGCATTTCGACAAGCCGGGCAAGTCACCGTTCATGGATATGCAGTTGGTACCCAAGTTCGGCTCCGCCGCAGCCGCTGATTGCCAGGCAAGCGCCGTCATGTCCGAAGCGATGGAGGGCACGCCATGATCGCGCGCCTGATCCATGCTTGCATCGCCAATCGCGTGCTGGTGCTGGTTGCCGCCGCGCTGCTGGCGGTGGTCGGCATCTGGTCGATAAAGAACACGCCGCTGGATGCGCTGCCGGACCTGTCGGATACCCAAGTCATCATCCGCACGCAATGGGCTGGGCAAACCCCGCGTATCATCGAAGACCAAGTCACCTACCCGTTGGCCACCACGATGTTGTCCGTGCCGGGCGTGAAAGCGGTACGCGGCTTCTCCTTCTTCGGTGATTCGTTCGTCTACATCCTGTTTGACGATGCCACTGATCTGTACTGGGCTCGCTCTCGAGTGCTCGAGTACTTGAGCCAGGTGCGCGATCGACTTCCGCCGAATGTGAATCCGGCGCTGGGTCCTGATGCGACAGGGCTGGGCTGGATCTACCAGTACGCCTTGGTGGATCGGACCGGTCAACGTGATGTGGGGCAGCTGCGTGCGTTGCAGGACTGGTTTCTTCGTTATGAGCTAAAAACCGTGCCGGACGTGGCTGAAGTAGCCAGTGTGGGCGGTGCGGTGCGCGCCTGGCAGATCCAGCCGGATCCGCAGGCGTTGGCGGCCCGTGGACTGACGCTGGCCGAGCTCATCGAGGCGGTGGATGCGGCCAACGGCGCTACCGGGGGCTCCGTGATCGAACAAGGCGAAGCCGAACTGATGGTGCGTAGCGAAGGCTACCTGCGCACACAGGAGGCGTTCGAACAGGTGCCGGTAACCGGCAACGACGGCATCCCCGTCTTGCTCGGCGAGGTGGCCACGATCAGTCGCGGGCCGGTCTTCCGTCGTGGTATCGCAGAGTCGGATGGTCAAGGTGAGGTGGCCGGCGGCGTGATCGTCCTGCGGACCGGCAAGGATGCCTTGGGGGCCATTCGGAACGTCAAAGCGCGACTGCAGGCGTTGCAATCCAGCTTGCCCGAAGGCGTGGAAGTGGTGGCGGTGTACGACCGCTCCGAGCTAATCCAGGATGCGGTACGCAACCTCACCCATAAGCTTGGTGAAGAGTTCCTGGTCGTAGCGCTGGTATGCCTGCTGTTCCTGTGGCACCTACGCTCGGCGTTGGTGGCCGTCATCACCCTACCCTTGGGTATCCTAGCGGCCTTCATCGTGATGCACGCCCAGGGGATCTCCGCCAACTTGCTGTCGTTAGGAGGCATCGCCATCGCCATTGGTGCGATGGTCGATGCAGCGGTGGTGATGATCGAAAATGCACACAAGCATCTGGAGCACTGGCGGGAGGAGCACGGTCGGGAACCCCAGGGTGAGGAGCGCTGGCAGTTGATGGCCCGCTCGGCGGCCGAGGTCGGACCGGCCCTGTTCGCGAGCTTGCTGGTCATCACCCTATCCTTCGTGCCGGTTTTTGCCCTGCAGGCGCAGGAAGGGCGTTTATTCTCGCCCTTGGCCTACACCAAGACCTACGCGATGGCCGCCGCAGCAGGGTTGTCGGTGACCTTGATCCCCGTGCTGATGGGCTACCTGATCCGCGGCCACATCCGGCCGGAACAACAGAACCCCATAAATCGCATCCTGATCGCCGGATACCGGCCCATTCTGTTGTGGGTCCTCAAACATCCCGGTGTCACCTTGCTGCTCAGTGGCCTGCTGCTGGTGCTCACCTTGATCCCCTTTAGCCGGTTGGGCAGTGAATTCATGCCACCCTTGGAAGAAGGCAGCCTGCTGTACATGCCCACTGCGTTGCCAGGCCTGTCAGCCGACAAGGCGCGCCAGTTGCTTCAGCTCTCAGGACGGATGATCAAAACCGTACCGGAGGTCGAGCACGTGTTCGGCAAGGCCGGCCGTGCCGAAAGTGCGACCGATCCGGCACCTATGGAAATGTTTGAGACCACCGTGACCTTCAAGCCGCGGGATCAATGGCGCCCGGGCATGACCCTTCAGAAGCTACGCCAAGAGTTGGACGCCGCGGTCAAGATTCCCGGTCTAACCAATCTATGGGTACCGCCCATTCGCAATCGCATCGATATGTTGGCCACCGGCATCAAAAGCCCGATTGGGATCAAGGTCTCCGGACCAGATGTGGAGCAGATCGAGCGCCTGAGCCAGCAGATCGAGCAGGTGGCCAAGACTGTGCCCGGCGTGAGTTCGGCACTGGCCGAACGCGTCACCGGCGGGCGCTATGTCGATGTACAGGTGCGCCCGGAAATCGCTGCGCGTTATGGATTCACTCAAGGCCAACTCCAGCAACTGATTGCCACGGTCGTTGGCGGCGATCCAATCGGGGAAACGATCGAGGGGCGCGAGCGCTATCCCATCGTCTTGCGCTACCCCCGTGGCCAGCGCGACTCATTGCAGGCCTTGCAGGATCTGCCGCTGATCGCGCCAGGCGGTGTGCAACTGACCTTGAGCCAGGTGGCGGAGCTGTCAATCAGCCCAGGCCCGCCGATGCTCAAGAGCGATAACGGCCGGTTGGTGGGCTACATCTACGTCGATGTGGCCGATCGCGACTTAGGATCGGTGGTCCAGGACCTGCAAGCCGCGATGCAGACCCAGGTGAGTTTGCCTGCCGGCTATGGTCTGGCCTGGTCGGGGCAGTACGAGTATCTGCAACGGGCATTGGCACGCCTGCAATGGGTGGTGCCCGCGGCGTTGGCGATCATCTTCCTGGTCATCTGGATGGTGTTTCGCCGGCTCAGCGATGTATCCATCATCCTGCTCAGCTTGCCCTTGGCGTTGGTGGGCGGTTTCTGGTTGATCTGGGGGCTGGGCCATGCGATTTCGGTAGCCAGCATGATCGGATTCATCGCCCTGGGTGGCGTTGCGGCTGAGTTCGGCGTCATCATGTTGCTGTACCTGCGTCATGCTTGGGAGCAGCGCTTGGCCAGCGGTGCGCCGGAAGATGTGTCTACCCTGCAAGAGGCTATCTACGAAGGTGCCGTGCAGCGGGTGCGCCCGAAGGCGATGACGGTAGCCGTCATCCTGGCCGGGTTGTTTCCGCTGTTCGTTGGTGCCGGTGCCGGCTCGGAGGTCATGCAACGTATCGCCGCGCCGATGCTGGGTGGCATGCTCACCGCACCGGTGCTCTCTATGGTGGTGATTCCCGCAGCGTTCTATCTGGTGCGGCGACGTGGATTGCGCGCGGCGCGGGGCGACCAATGAGAGACAGACTGAGCACCTGAGGTCCGTCCCCACAAAAAGACGCGAGTCATGGAAGAAGTCATGACTGGCGTCAAAGGGGAGAGTACCGCCTACGTGCCTACTTGTCAGTGCCCGGCGTGCGGGGAAATCTCAAAGCTCAGCGACGCCCGATCCGACACAAAATCCAAAGCCTTTTGTGTAGAGGGCACCATGTGATTGGTGTGGATGTACCAGGTCTTGGCGGTGGTCACCTGGAAACTGGCTTGGCCTTGGGCATCGGTGCGCAGGAGCGTAGCGCTACCGTGCCCGCCCTTGACCGGTGCATCAGCACGATGACCGACGTACACGCGTAGGTTGGGCACTGGCGTGCCCTGCTGCAGCACTTGGAACGACAGCTGTTCGCCGACCTTCACGCTTCCAGGATTGCGGGTCAAGCGGATCTCCAACGGATAGCCCAGCGAGGCAGCGAAGTCGTCGGTCAGTTTCGTGCCCACCTGTCCAATGGCACGGGCATGCTTGGTATAGCTATAGGTGACCCCTTTGGGGAACTTGCTTGCGTCATAGGTGGCCAGCGTATCGGGCAAGTCTTCCAGCTCCAGGTACTTGCCGAACTCGCTGGCCGTACGTGTGCTGGTGGAAGCCATCGTCGAGACACCCAGCAGATAGGTGCCCTCGCCCGCCGGATGGACGGTGAGCTGGCTTTGCTTGCCGATCTCTTTCCAACTGGCCAGGTCCGGGGCGGCCTTGGCACCGTCCTGGCTCAGCGAAACGTCCTGTAGACGCGCTCGGGTGACTGCGCCAGCACTTTCATCGAAGGTGCCGTTGTTCACCAAGGCGGTGTTCGCCTCGCCCGCTGCGGTGCCAGGCTTGGAGAAAGCGACAAACAGGTCGTGCGCACCGGCACTGCCGGCCACAGCGAACAGCAGTAGTGTGGCGGATAGTTGCGTGTTTCTCATGATGTGTAGCTCCTCGTGATCGTGGCTTACCAGTGGTAACCAAAGCGGACATTCCAGCGACGACCCAGCAAGTCGTACGTCATGGTGTCGGTGTCGGTGTTGGGGTTGTTCTTCACGAACGGCGCCTTCTTATCGAGCACTTTTTCAACGCCGGCGGAGATATCCCATTTCTTCTTGATGCCGTAGCTCAGTTGCAGGCTGTGGTACACCACGCTGGACACATGCGAGCCGATCGTGTCGGGCACGGCGATGATGTCGTCCGCGCTGCCGATGTACTGCGCCGAATAGACGCCGGTCCAACGGTTCTTGCCCATACGCAGTGAGCCCAAGCCACGCCACTGGGTGTAGCTACCCAAGCCGCTGGTGATCTTGCCGGCGTACTCAATGGTGGTGGCCCCGGGCGTGAGCGCCCCCAACCCACGCGGGGTGAGTCTGGAGGTCCTGGAAGCCCTGCTGGATCTGGTCATGGCCTCGGGCAAGGTACGTGTGGTCGACGTGGCGGAACTGTGTCCGCCCCTGGATCCGGATCAAGCCACCGCACGTGTGGCCGCGCGTTTGATCCACCGAATGGTCAGTGCGCAGGCTCAGTGAAGTGATATCGGCTGGCAAAAGGCAGTGAGCTAACGGGAACGCTCAGCCAGCAACTGCTTCATTTGCGCGATCTCCTGTGTCTGCGAGGTAATAATGTCCTGGCAGAGCTTCACCAACTCAGGATCCTTCAGACGATTCTCCTCACACATCAGGATGGCGCCAGCGTGGTGGGGAATCATCGAACGGATGAACTGCTTGTCAGTGACCGCTGCTTGAGTGCGAATGCCCCACCAGCAGAACAGCATGAACGCCACCGTCAGACCAGCCAGAATCAGATTGCGTCGGCGATCGGGGTACATGCTGGACATTAGCCACAGCTCGATCAGCAGCATGGGAGCGGCCATCAGGCCCGCCATGTAGAACTGGTTGACGTTGTTATAGACGTTAGCCCACTGATCGACCATTGCGTACATCAATGCGTACATGGCCACGAAAGACAGGCCCATCATCAACAACAGGCGGCCGTAATGGCCTTGATGCCCTTGTTGTGCCTGGTGGGCAGGTTGGTGTGAGGCGTGCGGTTTTGCGTGCTGGGACTGCGGGTCTTGCGCGTTTTCGTGCGTACCGTGCGAAGAGGACATAACAATCTCCGTGGGAATGGCAGAACGGCGGAAGAACCCGGGAACTGTTGGAACAGCTCCCGGGCTGAGAACACTTACATACCCTTGCCGGCAGCGAATTCCTGCGGGCTCAGCTTGCCGTCTTTGTTGCTATCGAGCATGCCAAAGTGCGGCGCCAGCTTGTGCTTGGCCAGTTCTTCCTTGGACAGCGAGCCGTCCTTGTTGGCATCGAGCTTGGTGAAATCGGCATCGGCCGCCGCCGGCTTGTGCTGACCGTGGTCGGTGGTGGGCGTGGTGGTCTGGCCGCCGGCGAAGGCCGCGCCCGCCATCAGGAACAAGGCCATCATCGAGAGGGAGGCATAACGCTTCATTGCAGTACTCCTTGTGGGATATGAGCCATCAGTGACAGGAATGGCCGCGCGCAGGCTCATCGGCGCGGTCAGGGTGGGGGGTGGCAACAACGGTGGAGCCGGACAAACGCAGGGCATTGGCGACCACCGAAACCGAGCTCACGCTCATGGCGAGCGCCGCGACCATCGGACTCAGTAGGATCCCGAACGCGGGGTAGAGCACCCCGGCCGCGAGCGGAACCCCGAGCGCGTTGTAGACGAACGCGAAGGTGAGGTTCTGCTTCATGTTGGCCACGGTGGCCTGAGAGATCTTCCGGGCGCGCAGGATGCCGCGCAGGTCGCCCTTGACCAGGGTGATCTGCGCGCTCGACATCGCGACGTCGGTGCCAGTACCCATGGCAATGCCGACGTCGGCGGCGGCCAGCGCCGGCGCGTCGTTGATGCCGTCGCCCGCCATCGCCACCCGCCGGCCTTCGCGCTTGAGGCGCTGCACCAGTTCGGCCTTGTCCTCGGGGCGGACCTCGCCATGCACTTCGTCCAGGCCCAACTCTGTGGCCACAGCCCGTGCGGTGGTGAGCCCGTCGCCGGTGGCCATGATGATGCGCAGCCCGGCGGCGTGCAGCTCATTGATGGCGGCCGCGGCCGACGCCTTGATCGGGTCTGCGACCGCGATCAGACCCGCCAGGCGACCGTCCACGGCGAGGAACATGGCGCTCGCACCCTCGCGGCGCAGACGCTCGGCGACGTCGACATGCGCACCGGGATCGGCGCCCAGATCATCCATGAGGGCGGTATTGCCCAGCGCAAGCGCGCGACCGGCGACGGTTCCGCGCACACCCATGCCGGTCACCGAGTCGAAGTCCTCCACGCGGTCGAACTCGAAGTTCCGGCGTCGGGCCTCGGCCACGATGGCATCGGCCAGCGGATGCTCGCTGCCCTGGTCCAGGCTGGCCGCCAGGTGCAGCACCTGGTCGGCGTCGAAGCCCTCGAAGGCCACGACTTCCTTGAACGCGGGGCGTCCTTCGGTGAGGGTGCCGGTCTTGTCGACGATGAGGGTATCGATGCGGCGCATGTGCTCGATGGCCTCGGCATCGCGGAACAACACGCCCACCTGTGCCGCCTTGCCGGTGGCGACCATGATCGACATCGGCGTGGCCAGACCCAGCGCGCAGGGGCAGGCGATGATCAACACCGAAACCGCGTTCAGGATGGCAAAGGTCCAGGCCGGCTCCGGGCCGAAGAAGCCCCAGATGAAGAAGGTGGCCACCGCGATCGCCAGGACCGCGAGCACGAACCAGTAGGCGACGGTATCGGCCATCCGCTGCATCGGCGCGCGAGCGCGCTGCGCCTGCGCGACCAGCTGCACGATCTGCGACAGCACAGTGTCGGAACCCACCTTGGCGGCGCGGATCACCAGCGCGCCGGTGCCGTTCTGGGTCGCGCCGATGACCTGATCGCCAGTGGTTTTCTCGACCGGGATCGGCTCGCCGGTGAGCATCGACTCGTCGACCCTGGAGCGGCCTTCCACCACTTCGCCATCCACCGGCAACTTTTCGCCGGGTCGCACGCGCAGGTGGTCGCCGACATGCACGTGGGTTAGCGGGATGTCTTCCTCGGTGCCGTCGGCATTGACCCGCCGGGCTTCCTTGGGCGCCAGACCAAGCAGGCCCTTGATTGCCGCGGACGTTTTCGAACGCGCTCGTAGCTCCAGCATCTGGCCGAGCAGCGTCAGCGACACGATCACCGCCGCCGCCTCGTAATACACGCCGATGCGCCCATGTTCGGTAAACGACGGT